>CAYMIF010000055.1:0-10719 GCA_964390375.1 uncultured Methanosarcinales archaeon | reverse complement strand
ACCCTTCCTCCGCATTCTTATCACTCGTACGACTTCACATAGTGAAAGTCGTACTAAGTTCGCCCGCCAGCCGGCGTGACGGCTGCGACGGGTTCGAAACCCTTCCTCCGCATTCTTATCACTCGTACGACTTCACATAGTGAAAGTCGTACTTTGTTCGCCCGCCAGCCGGCGTGACGGCTGCGACGGGTTCGAAACCCCCCTCCGCATTCTTTTTTGATTTGCATTTTTGAAAAAATTTTATTCCCTGGATTATAGTTTAGCTCTTTACAGTGATTTTAATTCTTTAGTCAGTGTTTTATTATGTGAATGAATCATTCTGACATCCATTTCCAGGCTGGAATCAGGCTTATTTGCTTTTCATCCTGGTTTATCTCATCTTCCTGGTCAAACGTCACTATCAATCCTCTATTTAGCCCGAACTTTTTCATAGCCTCAAGCAGGCCTTCGATTTCTCTTGATTTGTTCTCTTCGGTTATGTTATAGCAGACTTGTAGGGCTTGTGTTATCTTGTCTTTTTCTTTTATCAGGAAATCACACTCGTGCTTGTCGCGAAAATAGAATATTTCACTAAATTTTCGGCGCAGATGAGCAAATACAGAGTTTTCAAGCATTCTGCCATTATCTTCTGAGAAATGAACTGAATTGGCATTTGACATGCCATTGTCTACAGAATAGATTTTTTTTGGATTTACCTGCTGTCTCTTCAAAGAATAATCAAATAATCTTATTGTAGATATAAGATGGCTGTCTTCAAGATAGGATACAAAATCAATTGCAGTATTTGGTGAGCCCATGCTGAATATCACTTTTAGCTTATTATATGAAAACTCCTTTCCGACATTTGTCAGAAGATATATTGCCAGTTCCTTAAGTGTTCTGGTATTTCGAATCCCGTGCCTGACTGCTATATCTCTCTCTACAATATCATTAAGAAGTTCATGAAGAATTTCAGTATTCTTCTTTTCCAGATATTCAGGGAAACCGCCATCGGTCAAATATTCGGTTAATGAATCCGTGGAGTTTTTCTTTTCTTTAAATTTTAAAAATTCTCTGTATGAAAAAGGATAGAGTTCATATCTCAGGTGCCTACCCGTTAGTTTTGTCCCAAGCTCTTTACTTAGGAGGGATGCATTTGATCCTGTAAGAATGACTTTTTTTTTCTGGTCCAGGAGCAGCCTGACTGCTATTTCCCATTGCGATATAGCTTGTATCTCATCAAACAGATAATAATCTGATGCTCCATATTCCTCATTACATGCTTTTTTAAGCTTTTCAAAATCATTCAGCTCAAAATCAACAGCCCTTGGGTCATCAAAATTGAAGTAGTAATACTTATTGAGACGCTTTGAAATTTGTCTGAGCAGCGTGCTTTTTCCGCATCTTCTTATGCCTGAAATTACAAGGGCATGAGTTGAATCCAAATCAATGCTCTTAAGCTTTTCCCGCAATATCCCTGGTTTAAAATTGTCAATGTTTTCTTTTTGGCTCTTTGCAATTAATCTTAATGTTTGCTTTAGCATTTTGAGATATAGTATTCATTGCTAATATATAAAAGTTTTCATTAGTAAAATATAAATCTTTATATTAGTAATGAATTATTTCTTAAACAGGAATCGCAAAGACCCACGATATAAGAAAGATACTTATTTAAATAATCCCATTTTCTGGATTTTTAGCTGGGGTTGTGGTCTAGCTTGGCTATGATTTGCGGCTGGGGGCCGTGAGATCGGGGGTTCAAAATCGTTTATGCTTTGCATTACGATGAAAGTCCTCCCAACCCCATTTTTTCTTTTTAAACATCAATACTCGTACGGCTTGCGCCAGCAAGTCCGTACTAGCTTCGCCCGCCAGCCGGCGTGACGGCTGGGGGTAGTGGTCTAGCTTGGCTATGATTTGCGGCTGGGGGCCGGAAGATCAGGGGGTTCAAAATCGTTTATGCTTTGCATTACGATGAAAGTCCTCCCAACCCCATTTTTTCTTTTTAAACATCAATACTCGTACGGCTTGCGCCAGCAAGTCCGTACTAGCTTCGCCCGCCAGCCGGCGTGACGGCTGGGGGTAGTGGTCTAGCTTGGCTATGATTTGCGGCTGGGGGCCGTGAGATCGGGGGTTCAAAATCGTTTATGCTTTGCATTACGATGAAAGTCCTCCCAACCCCATTTTTTCTTTTTAAACATCAATACTCGTACGGCTTGCGCCAGCAAGTCCGTACTAGCTTCGCCCGCCAGCCGGCGTGACGGCTGGGGGTAGTGGTCTAGCTTGGCTATGATTTGCGGCTGGGGGCCGGAAGATCAGGGGGTTCAAAATCGTTTATGCTTGGCATTACGATGAAAGTCCTCCCAACCCCATTTTTATTGGTAATCAATTTGTTTCTCTGACATTAACTTTATAAACCAACTATCCATTTCTGCATATCACAGGGATAACAATGAAGGTCTTGGATATAGCGGACAGGATAAAAAGTATGCCGGACAATCAGGTTGCAGCCGAGGTTGCAGCAGCAATTGGTTCTTTGGTCAAGAATGCAGATGTGTCTGGAATAGAGAGGCTTGTCAAGGGGACGATGGATATCTGTCATGACAGGATAACATGCAGTAGATTAGGAATAAATTATAATCGGATGAATCTTTACGATTTCAACAGAGCACGGCTTTTTGCATATTATCGCGAACCACAGAGATTAAGATACATTTGCCATAGATCATAAGCGCTCAGAAATTCTCAAGTCTCTTCAGATGATAAGGCACTGTTGTCTTGATGCCTGGTGTCCTGACCTTCTTCAATGCCTCCTGCATGAGTCTGACTGCATCATTTTTGTTCTCTCCATGAGCGATTATGTTAGCGACAAGTGTGTCGTATTTATGCGGAATCATAAAATACGGGCTCAGGTGCGTATCGACCACAAGGTTGTCCATCTCAGGCATCCGGGATCTCTTTCCGACTTTACCGATGGAAGGCTCGAAATCATGGTTTGGGTCCTCAGCATTTATCCTGCATTCCAGGGCATATCCTTCAGGAGTATAATTTCCTTCCAGCCTCTCGCCTGAGGCGATCCTGATCTGCTGCTCGACAAGATCGATTCCATATACAGCTTCTGTCACCCTGTGTTCTACCTGTATCCTTGTATTCATCTCCATGAAATAGAAATCCTCTCCATCGACAAGGAACTCAACAGTCCCTGCATTGGTATACCCGACTTCCTGTGCAAGCCTCACAGCTGCATCCTGCATCTCTGTTCTCATCCTATCAGAAATATCTGCCGGAGAAAATTCGATAAGTTTCTGGTTCCTCCGCTGTACAGAACAGTCTCTCTCGCCTAGAGAAATCACTCTTCCATAGTTATCCCCGACTATCTGCACCTCGATATGCCTGTTCTGCTTGAGTGCCAGCTCAAAATAGACATAAGGCGGAGTGAAATTCTCTGCTGCATACTTTGAGACACTTCTGTACGCCGCGATCATGTCATCCATTGATTTACCAGAATCCACGCACAATATGCCCATGCCGCCTCCGCCGCCTGCAGCCTTGATCATGAGTGGTCTATCAGGAAATCCGATCTCTTGTGCAACTTTTAGCGCCTGCTTCTCAGACACAACTGCTTCGCCTGAGCCAGGGATTGTCGGAACATTCGCTCTTTTTGCTGCCTTTATTGCTTCTATTTTATCGCCCAGAAGCTCTATGACTCCAGATTTCGGCCCTATGAATACCAGGGCATCCTTTTTCTCAATTGTCTCGCAAGCCTGCTCCCAGATGTCAGCAAAATCAGCATTCTCAGAAAGAAATCCGTATCCTGGATGTATACCGACCCGCAATCCGTCTAGATATCTCTGTGGAAGCGCAAGATCGCTTGCGACAGACATGATCTCTGCCATGTCAGTATAATCTGCGATGCAGTAGGTTTGGTCTGCCATGCTCACATGTAGTGATGGGGTAGTTCCTTTAGGTGCGTCATCTTGAGTATAAAGTGCTACGCCTTTTATCCCTAATCTTTTTAGGGTCTTGAGAATACGCACGCCTATGATGCCTCTGTTTGCGATTAGGATTTCATCAAGCATTATCAGCTCAAAATACAGGCCAGTTTTTAAAAATTACTATTTTTAAATGAATACAATGGGTAAGCTTTTTAAACAATGTGCGACTTTCAGCACCTATGGCAATGGATTTAGCCCAAATTGAGGAGATTATCACTGACCTTGATCACCTTCAGTATCAGGGAGATGATCTGGATGGGATAAGGCAGAGGTTTCAGCAGGAAAAAGAAAATGACGAGCCATCATGCGCCTTGGTTTCGGGGATCGGAGCTATTGTGGATGCGGTCTACTCATCTCTTTCTCATGGTGATATAGTAAGGATTGCGACGCATCCAAGAAGGCCAACTGCATTAGACTATATGAACGATATGTTTGATGATTTTAGATTGCTCGGCGAGTCAGACGGGATAAGCCCAGATCCTGCCATGGTTTCTGGCCTGGCAAGGATAGGCGGTCGAAGAATCATGGTCATCGGCCAGGAGAAAGGCAAGTTCGAGGCATTCCGAAATGGGGGTGTCGCAAAGGCTGCTGGCTACAGGAATGCACTTCATTACATGAAGCTTGCTGAGCAGAAAGGGTATCCGA
The DNA here is from genome assembly GCA_964390375.1 of uncultured Methanosarcinales archaeon. Lineage (GTDB taxonomy): Archaea > Nanobdellota > Nanobdellia > Woesearchaeales > DSVV01 > CAYMIF01. The sequence continues at coordinate 6,100 of CAYMIF010000055.1, read as the reverse complement.
TAGTCACGTTGATAGACACGCCAGGAGCAGATCCGGATGAGGAAGGTCTGATTGCCCATGCGATATCAGGGAATATATATGAGATGGTCAGGCTTCAGGTGCCGGTTCTCTCTGTTGTCATCGGCGAGGGCGGCTCAGGGGGAGCGCTTGGGATTGGTGCAGCAGACAGGTTGTACATGCTTGACAAATCCTATTTTTCAGTGATATCCCAAAAAGGCGCCTGCGGCATATTGCGGCGCGCGGAAAACGACAAGGCTGTATTTGATCAGACCATGGAAGATTTGCGTGTAACTGCAGAAGATAATCTAAATAACAGGATAATCGACGGCATAATAGAGGAGCCGCTTATGGGCGCGCACACAGATAAGGAATCAGTATATCAAGCAGTCTATGCACAGATAAGCAAAGCCTTGAGGGATCTGGCAAACCGGTTCGATCCTGAACATGCATCGTTTGTCAGGCTGAACCGGTTCAGGGGTACAGCAAAATTTGCAGAATACACGCCTGATGCAATGGCTGGTTTCAAGGCAGAGCACAAGGAAGCTGCAAAAGAACCCAGATCTATGCTCTCATGGGTCGGTTTTGGAAGAAAGTCTCCTGTTGAATTCATCTCTTGCCCAAACAAGGAAGAGCGCGGCTGCAAGGATTACCCCAGATCACAGATTTTCCGAAAATATGATGGTATCTGCAGGACATGCGGATATAATTTCCCGATTCCAGTGGATGATTCTTTGGATTATCATCTTAATCTTCTATTGGACAGTTCAAGAAGAGGAGGTCTTAAGTTTGAGGAGTTCGATTCCAATGTCGCATCTGTCAACCCGAATTCATGGGAAGGCTTTGGAGAAAAGCTTGAGGCAGATGCCAAAAAATCCGGTCATCTCTGCAGTCTTCTCACTGGATATGCACGTATAGGCGGCCATGATGTGGTCCTTGCGATAAGCAACTATGGTTTTCGCAGGGGTACTCTTGGCGGAGCAGAAGCAGAGAAATTCTGCCGCGCAATCTTCAGGGCAGTAGAAGAGGAAAAGACTTTTGTCTCAGTCAACCAGTCGGGTGGAGTGAGAATTCAGGAAGGGACAAATGGCCTCATGCAGATGGCGACCACAAATGCTGCCCTGGCATACCTGCGTTCAAATGAGATACCTTATATATCTGTCCTGATTGGCCCGACAATGGCAGGTGTGCTCGCAAGCTACGCAACCCAGGGAGATATGAATATAGGTGTCAGGGATGCTCAGATCGGTTTTGCTGGTCGAAACGTGATACTTACTACAACAAATACTGAGGTGGCCCAGGACTACCATTCTGCCCAGAATGTACTCAGGAGAGGCGGGCTGGACATGGTCGTCCCGAGGACAGAGCTGAAGAGGGCATTGACAGATATGTTGGATTACAATGGCATATGAAGAGATAAGGATACATTACCCTCATACAGGGATTCCCAGCATGAGGGTGAGAGAAGGCCAGGAGGTCAGGAAGGGCGATGTACTGGCAGTGCTGACCAGGCTGGAGATACCTGATGAGATCAAGGCGCCTCATGACGGTTTGGTGACAGAGGTGAATCTTGAGCCGGTCAATCGTTTCACAGAATGCGGTGAACATGTGCTTACATTGCGTTATGAGCTGACACAGGAAGAGCAGCAGGCAAGAAAGGAGGAGAAGCATTATAGGTTCATAAAAGCGCCCTGGGATGCGACCTATTATCTGAAGCCGGATCCAAGAGCAGATCCTATAATCTCAATTGGTGATTATATAAGGAGGGGCCAGGACGTCTGCGTAGCCATGATAGCAAAGCAGGTCAGGACTGTTCAGTCAGACCTTGAGGGCACGATAGAAAGGATATATTTCAATCACGGCCAGGATATGGCAAGAGGTGAAAGATTGTTAGGAGTGAGGAGAAGATGACTCTGGATACTGTCTCAGGACATGAAGAATTAGAAGACTTGCTGCGTTTGGAGCTTGATACCTGCGATCATATAGGTACAGGAGTCTATTGGCTTGAAGAGCTGTCGAGCACTATGAGATATGCAAAAGAGCGAAGCGGTAGGCTTATGGATGGGTCTGTAATCATTGCAGACCATCAGACAGATGCGAAAGGAAGGTACGAAAGGAGATGGCATTCTCCTAAAGGAGGGGTCTGGCTGTCTTATTATTTGCATGGAGATATTCCTAACCCTTCATTGTTGAGCATTGCTGCAGGCCTGGCAGTCCAAAAGACTATATCAGAATATAACATATCCTGTTCAGTAAAATGGGTCAATGACGTGCATGTCCATGACAGGAAGATTGCAGGTATCCTGATAGAGGGAACCCAGGATTATAATGTTGTAGGCATAGGCATTAACACGAATTTCGAAGATTTTGATTGGACTGTAGATGACAGGATGCCGAAGCATCTAAGGGGATTGGATGGATATGAGGTTGCAACCAGCACCAGGAATGAATTAGGCATAGACATAGACAATTTCGCAGTGATTTCAGGCGTGACTCATGCTTTTGATTATTGGCTCGGCCAGATACGTCAAGGTCATAGCAGTCCGCTCATCGAGAATTTCAGGAGGATTTGCGATACTGTCGGAAAGAAAGTGATGGTATTTCAGCATAATACGCATCTTTATGATGCCACTGCACAAAGGATTTTGGATAATGGTCAGCTCTTTGTAACAGATACATCTGGCAAACAGCATAAGCTGATGGATCATGAGGTGTATTATCCAAACAAGAATTGATGGTAAATTTAGATTCAGCCACATATTTATCTCTTTATTCCGAACTTATCAAGCGCAACTTTCAGCTCCTTATGTTTCTTTGCATACTCAGCAAGGCCTATACCCTTCATCGAAGCGTCTACAGATTGTCTGATCGCTTTTGCGCCAGCAAATGTACCGTCCGGATGGCCGTGGCATCCGCCTCCGTATTGCATGACGATGTTTTTCCCCATGTATCTCATGACTTTGGCTGTTCCGCCAGGATGCAGTCCTCCTGATGCAACTGCAAAGACTGGTTTTACATCATGCCATCTCTGTTCAAGGACATGTCCTCTTTCTGTGATGAAATTTTCTTCGATTTCATCCTCGATTTCGCATACATCATTGGCACTGCCTTCCATCTTTCCGACATTTGCGGTTCCGATGTGAAGCTGGTCAACACCTATCAGCCTTGCGATCTTTGCGATAGCAAGCATCGTTATCCCTTGTTTTTCGTATCTGGTGAATGCGCCGTGTCCTGCCCTGTGTGCGTGGATGACTGATCTTACATTGTTGCGGAAAGTCTGCAGTGATGACCATCCGCATGTCAGTATGTCGACCATGCAGTATTCCCCTCCGTTCTGCTTGACATATTCTGCCCGCTTCAGCATCTCAAATGTCTCAGCAGTGCAGTTTGGCATGTAGATCTTCTTCTCTCCTGTCTCTTTTTCTGCTCGATCGCGTTTTTTCAGTGTCAGATTTATTCTTTTCTTGAATTTATTGAAGGACATCGAGCTGAGGTTTTCATCGTCTTTGACAATGTCCAGGCCTCCGGCCCATGCATCATAGGCGACTTCTGAATGCTGTTTCTCTGAAAGTCCGACTTTTGGCTTTACTATTGTTCCGACCAATGGTCTTCTGGAGACACCAAGAATCTTCCTGATACCATTGATTCCATGTCTCGGTCCTTTGAAGGACTGGACGATTTTTTTGGGAAAATTGATATCCATCAGCCTTATGTTTGCCACGTCCTTCATCCCGAAGATATTGCCAGCGATTGATGATAGTATCTGCGGCATGTTTCCTGGCTCAAAAAGGTCGCTTGGATAAGCGATCTTGATATAATTTCTCTTTATAGAATATACGCTTGGCCGAAGTTTATGTGCTATATTTGGGTTCATTGTCGAGATATCAGTCCATGTGCCGATAGAGCTTTCAGCAGCCACATGTCCGGCTGCTTTTTGTATTGTCATGCCTGCTCGCGGTTCGACAAAGAATTCAGCGACAAGATCATTTCGTGTAGGCTTATATTTCTTATCTATATAGCTTGAAAAAAGGTTTGACATTTTCTATATTATCCTGTTCTTTAGGACCAGTTGGATATTCTCATAACTATGTGTCCAAAAGCAAAGCAATAAAAGAAAGATGGTAGTGAAAAAAATTTTGCTTATTTCATTCAAGATAAAAAATCTCTTTATTTTTTTCACCTGAGCAGCACCTTCCTCTCTTCATCTTGTGCCGCAGTAAAATATCTTGTCTATAGCAACATCCTCATTATTGAAGTTTCCTGATTTTGGGTCTGGTTTTTTCTCTTCAGCTGAAGGTTGTTCACTATTGTTCTGTTTTTCTTCTGAAGGCGCGGCAACAACATCCTCAGAAGGTCTTGCCTCTTTTTCCTCGCGCACCGTTTGCTCGCTTACATTCTGAAGCTGCATACGAAGATCATTCAACTGTTCTGATTGTGTCTGGAATTTTTGGTTTAGGGTATTTACTTCTGTTGAGAACTGGTCAGCGAATCTTTGAAGTATGTCTATGACTTCTTGTTTTCCGAACCTCTTTTCCTGTGGCTCTGGATTTTGTTTGATCTCTCCTTGTGGTTCTGGTTCTTCTGGTTGTTCTTCAGGGGCTTTCACTGCGATGATTCTTGAGAATTCTGTCTCTTCTGGAGCATTTATTATGTCACCTGCCATCCCGACTGCATTGTCCCTGTTTTCTGAGAGTCCATGTTTCTGTAGTTCCTTAGATAAGCTGTTCACTTTCATCAGTTTTTCAATATCCATCACGCAACACCTTCTGTTAAATCACATCTCTTTTTTTGATACTAATTCCAACATTAATATATAAAAAAGTATATTATTATACTACTATTTAAATGTTTTGGTTTTGATATGAGGTTTTATCCAGAAAAGAATTGGTTATTTGATAGGTTGGTTAAAAAGCGATTATTTGTATCTTTCATTGATATGTTTGATATTTTCCCAGATTCTCTGAAGCCTGAGTCTTGGAGTGCCTGGATCTCCATATCTGCCTTTTGTTCTGCTTTCATTATAGCTTGGGAGATAGGGTGAGAAAAAAGAATCTATGAATACTGACTTGACCTGTTCATCAAGGCCTGCGTATCTTCTTACCTGGTCACCAGGATTCGATGGATAGCGGACCCTTGCATGGTTCCTCATTTCCCTGAATTCCGGTGAGCCGAAACTGAACCTATTCATTGTCTTGACAAGATCAGAGAAATCCCTTGATGGTTCATTGACACTGCTTGCACTTGAAGCTGATTTTCTTTTTGTGTACCCTGTGTAGTTCCAGATAGAAAGGAGTTCCACGCCAGTGGTTGCATCGAGCATCTGCGCAGGTATCCTGATATTCGGGATACCGAAAAAAATGCTCCTGATGATATAGTCTGGAAGTATCTGCAGGTCCTTTTTCCTGGTAAATATTTTTGGGGTATCCGCGGCCGGAGAATAAGGCAGTGCAAGATCGGGTTCATGATATATTCCCGATTGATCTGTTGTTTCAGAACCCCCAAGCTCATGTTCGAGCCCGCCGATTGTTCTTATTTTTTCAATGTCCTGTCTGGTTAGATTCCATCTTTTTGGCGATCCAGGAACTCTTGATTCAAGAGCGAGGTCATATGCAGGATCTATGTCTTCTTCTCCTGGACAAAGGCCCATTGCATCTGAAAGAAAGCCGTATAATTGATAATTGCCTTGGCTGAATGCCTCTTGTCTTGCCGTTTCTGCCAAGCTCCAATCAATAGGTGGATTTTGTTTTTTCACCATTTCTAATGATTGTATAGATGATATGTATATAAAACTTTCGTATTGTTACTACTAAAAAGAAGCGAAAAAAACGATTATTGGGGGATAGTCTTTTCAAATGCCAGAAAGGAAATTATAAGGATAAATTTCGAAAAGTGCCTGTAAATATCGAAAGCTTGCTGTGGCTCTCCGCAAGCATCTACCAAAAAGTTTAAATATGAGCGGATATGGGTTATTATCAAAAAAGTGTGGTGGGATTATATTGAGGTCAATATTCAGAATCAATAGGCGGTTATTTTCAATTCTTATAGTTCTTTTATTCCTGATTTCATCATTAGCATTATATTCCTTTGCTCATTATGATACAAC
>CAYMIF010000054.1:0-11880 GCA_964390375.1 uncultured Methanosarcinales archaeon | reverse complement strand
ACCGGTTTGGGAATTCATTCCCAAAACCGCAGGTAACCATAACTCAACTTATTGAGTTCTGGGGATTGAAAATTCCAAAGAATTTTCAATAGGATTTAATAATATACACAAAAGGTACTTTCGGGACAGCGCCTTATCTGCGGCTATTTTTCATGTCCCTGGTTGCTCAAGCAAAGGCAGCCCCTTCTTCCGAAAAAAGAACGAGTTCAGTCCGATCAGCACTGTGGAGGTCAGCGCGCCGAGAGTATTGTAGATATGGTCCTCCATTGTATCGAAATATCCGCCGCCTATGATTCCGGTAATGCTTTCCATATCGCACAGCCCGCTGCCGTCCCCGGCTCCGAACATGAATGCGCCCTCGCCAGCACCGAAGATCATGTATCCAAAAAATTCTAATAGCTCTATTAGGATTCCTATCCCAAGGCCAGAGAGGAATATGAGCAGGAGCAGGATCAGATGCTCAGAAGAGAACCTGGTTTTGGTTTTTTTCATCATCCTGCAGATTATGTTGCCTGTCAGGAGAGTCCCTGAGAATATGCCGAGGAAATGCACGATATCGTCATAGGGTATGCTGAGCAGTGGCGGATCTGCATAGAAACCGAATGCTCCAAGATCATGGACAAGGAGCGACAGGCAGACCATTGAGAATATGAAAGGGGTCATTCTTAATTTTTCATACAATAAGAATGCAGCTGTTGCAAGGGCTGCTGAGAAAATAATGTCGTTGAGCCATGGGCTTCCCATGTTCGCTATAGCTGTTGCTCCCATGGAAGCGATTGTTGCAAGTAGCACGATACCTTTTGTTTTCATTCTGCACCAGTTCAGGCGAGAAATGAAAAAGACTATATAAACTGTCGGAAAAAAACCCTCAGCTGCATTGCTTCCATCTTCCATGCAATCTCTCCCTTCCTTTCAAAAAATTTTATATATCTAAAGAATAAGATGACATGATACCGGCAGCAATTTTTTGTTCTGTTCGAATGATGATAAGATGTTTGAAAAGCAGTTCAGGGAAAAGATAAAGGGCGTGCTCAGGAATCTCAGGAAGATGCATGCTCATCACCAGAAGAAAGAGATAAAGAACCTAAGGGCAGTCATCCACAATATAATGGAATTTGACAGGTTGGTCCAGGAACTCAGCAGCAAGAGGCCTTTGGTTTTGAACAGGCTGGAATCCCTTGACAAGAATTTTTGTGACGAATATTACCAGATGTTGTATAACCTCTTGGAGCGTGTAGTCCAATTTGTGGAGATGGAGGATCAAAACATAGATGATCTAAACGATCAGCTGAGGCAAAAGAACCGGCAAGGGATAGACGAAAAGAGACAGCAGGCCCTATGGCTGCCGAAAATTGAGACCAGCTATCTTCAGAGGGTTGAGGTCAGCGTGGCAAGGATGATGGAATTGGTGGAGCATATAAAGAACCAAACACCAAAAGAGGACCGGGTCTCTTCTCGATTATTGTCGATATTGCACCAGCTGCTAAGAGATACAAAAAAGCGTATAATGCTTATCATCAACTATCTAAGGCATGAAGAAAGAGCAATAGAGGCTGCCAAAAGACCAGTCCAGGTCTGATTGATATGAAAATATAACAAAAATCAACCCTTTTCCTCGCAAAGTTTTTTAAACACTCTCTATATTTCTCGCATGAATGCAGCTCAAGACACCCGCAATCCAGCGATCAGAAGCCCTTCCAGAGCTAATGCAAGGACAAAGGCCAGATCTTCCGCAGGAAGTAATTGACCTGGCAGGTGTCATAAGCAAGGAATTCCAGCGCCTGCCGGATGGCACAAGAAGAGAGGCTGACTGCCTGGTAGATGGTTATGACAAAGATTACCTTGCAGCAGAGCCTGGCTGGAAGGACCATCCCGATAGGTTCAGTGTATTCCCTGTAACGGTCTCAGAGGACATCGCCATGCACCATTACTGCATGGAAAAAAACATCCCGCCTCTTTTTGCGTCGATGGGGTTCTATCTTGTCCCTGTGATCACGCTGTTCGACTGGCCTGAGATTGTCATACACAAAAGGCCGGATTCAGCGATAGTATATCCAGGAAAATTCAATGGTCTGGGAACTGCGCTCACGCCAGGTATGGGCACTGGCTACCTTGATTCTTTCCTTGAGGTATACGCTAGAAAATACAATGTCCAGCCAGATAAGGAAAAACTTCGGCCATTAGGGATTATAGAGGATTGCAGCACAGGATATTGTCTTCTGTCAGCTTGGCTCGCAGTAAGGGGATTCCCAGAAAACCCGTCATTGGAAAAGGTTGGTATAGACGATCTTCCTGAGTTTATTGAAGAGCATGGGTTTGAGGATTGGAATTATCCCGGCATGTTGGCAGTATGCAGGGCAGCCGAAGGATTCGGAAGAGAGTACGAAGAGCAGATGGGGCGAAGAGTAGGCAATGCACTAAAAAAAGAATATGAAAGACTGCAGGCATCGCCGATAACAACAGGATCAGTATGGGCTTCCATAAGAAGCGAAGCTTCAGGATGATCTCATCCACATCTTGCTTATGCCGTTATGATTTTTATGTCTCATTTTCGTCTATTGCAGTCCAATATTATTTATAAATCTGTAATCATTATATTACCTGGCTATGATATCTGTGTCACTTGAGCAGATGATAAGAGGGAAAGATCCCTGGCCCAGCCAGGAGAGGCCTTTCCCCAAGAAAACCTGGATCAGGCAGGTATGTGCAGATAAAGGATCCTTATCATGCATTCAGGGAATTGTATAATTTCGGCAATGGCTCAGCAGTATATGATGAAGATAGGAAAAAAGACATGAGCCCTTATTCATTGCTGATGAGGTCATTATTCCCCGGGCTCTCTGACAAGGAGATGCAGGACCAGCAGCCGACAAGGGATCCGTTGCAGGAATATTCTGCTCCCAGGCGCCTGAACCAGCGTCTTGTGCACGATGGGCTTGATTTGGGCAGGTATCATCCAGGGAAGCCCATGTCTTCGAAAAATAAGGACGGCGAGCAGGAAGAAAAGAAGCCCGAATATGATGATTTGGCCAGGAGAAGCCGCGAAGATATGGCCAACGAGATCTTGCAGAGCCTCAACAAAGAGGGAAAAGTGGTCCCCAGACAGATATCTTATCAGGTCAAGTCATACTGGAAGATGCTAGGAAGCTACGTAAGGACTGTAAAGGAAGATATCGGATCAAGGATAGCAGGATATATGGGCAGGCAGAAGGAATTGTCTGCCTACTCTGATTCAGGCAGCAGGTATAGGCTTTCCGATAGGGGTATCATGGGAAGGTTGAGATATTCATGAATGAATAAAGCATTATTATTGTTGTTCCTGGCTTGATAGGACGTCACCCTCCATCCTCCCCGGATTCTTCAAAATAGAATACTGGCAGATAATCTTTCTTGTAATGGTTGTAGAACTCGATCATCTTGAAGTTCTTGATGATATCCTTGAACTTCATCCGAAGCTCGATCATGATCTGCCTGATCCTTGACTTGTCGATTGACTCGATGTCGATCTCTATGTCCCAGTCGCCCACTGTCTTGTTCACCTGCACGACCTCTTTTCTGGCCAGCATGAACCTAAGCAGCGTCTTCTCTCTCGCAAGGCTGAGATTGTGCAGGTTCAAAAAAAGCCTGAACGAGAAAAAACCCATCTTCTGGCAGTTGACATTGTACTTGAATGCCCTGATGACATTCCTGTCGTGCAGGGACCTGTAGATTTTCATGGCTGTCTTGACATTCAGCCCGGTCTTTCTGGCAAGCCTTGACCATCTGATTTTAGGTGTCTCAAGGAAAGCCTGGATAACCGAAAGCTCATTCTCTGAAAAGCTCATGACCTCCCTGTCGCCTCCTATTATTATCTCCTGTTCTGAATATCCCATTAAAGGGTCGTTCTTCAGGAGATAGGTCCTGGGATATATGTGCGTGACGAGGTTCAGTATCACGTTGAAATTATTTAGTGTCGGAAGTTCATTGATGACCTTCTTTATTTCCTTGTTGAACCTCGATGGGTTCGGTGACGCCATCTCGATGACAAGGTCGTATTCTCCAGAAAGTTCATATATTGATATGATATAGCTGTTCTTCTTCAATGTCTCGATTATCTGCTCCCTGTCTTCCTCTGTGATATATCCTCCTTTGAAATATATCCTGAACACCAGCAGGCCGAAGTAGGAATAGTCGAAGATGCAGTGCGGTAATTCTATGAGTTCCTCCTTTTCAAGCACTCTCATTGAATATTTTATCCTCTGCAGGCTCTTCCGAAGAAGGCCGGACACGTCCTTGATCTTCATTCGTGATTTCTCTGAGATCAGGAATATCAGGTTTCGGTCTTTTTTCATTATTATATCAAAATATTTTTACTAATTAATAAATTTTATCAAATTATTGACAATTAATAAAAACATTGAACCCATTATATTTAAATATAGGTATATCAACACTAGTATACATGAATGAAGAAGAACTCTTCGGACTATTGGTAAGATACCATATAGAGCATAATCTTCCTAGATTTCTTCCGACGATAGAAGATGGGCGGAGTTCTCTGGTAGAGGATTCTGACATAGGATATGACGAGGCAGCCCCAAGAGGAGTCAAGCGCTTTCTTCTGATAGCCAACGGAGACACCCTTGCATCAAGGTTAAGGGAGACCGGAGTTATTCTGGACCGAAGGTCGCCAGAATTCCATGAAGTAGGAGATGAGGATGCGTTGTATAGTTTTTTCGACAATCTGAAAGGCGACGGAGCATATATACTTAATAAGGAGAAAGGAAGGATAGCAAGGGTCCATCATCTTAAGAATGACTTCGGAGATGCAGAAAGCCTTGACTATCTTCTTGAGATGCCCAGGGAGATGTTGACTTACGATGAAAGGCTTCCATCTGAAGAGGCAGGATGCAAGACAAGGCTGGCAGCAAAGCTACCGCACGCATATGACGGAGTCGATGCATACCAGATAAAGGCGACCGTCCACAGTCCGCTCGGTCTGGGTATAGTCACTCATTTCGGAAGAGGATATTTGGAGACATTCACGCTAGAGCATGCTAAAGGGTCAGGTGCGCCGATGATTGACGAGGAGAAACAGATAACAGGAGTCTACAGGAGGTACGACATAACCCTTCGTGGTTACGTTTTAACTGAGCAGAAATATATGGCTCCGGCAACGACGCAATCACAGCCTGCTCCAGCGCTCGAAGCAGTATTATGATAACTCTTCGGTATCAACCGATGTTCTTGAGCGATCCCTGCCGCTCACCAGTCGATCGGAACCTCAGACTTGGTATAGAGCATCTTCCCTGAAGCAGCAAGGTCTATCTTGTCCACATGCTTCACATTGATCTTCATAAGTCCCTTTGTCTTTTCCTGCAAGAGCCCGACGATCTTCTTCTCGTCTTTCTTGGAAAAAGACTTCTTCACGACCATAAGCAGGTCCGCCTCATCGATTTTTGTCTGTATGAACTGGAACTGGTCCACTCCTTTGGCTTCGAAGAAAAGATGCGTGAAATATCCGCCGTGTACATATGTTCCGTCAGAAAGAGTATAGATATCAGTCCGTCTGCCCTGGATCATGTTCATCATCGAAAAACCTCTGCCGCACTTGCATCTCCCTCTCTTCAGCGAGCCCACGTCTTCGATCCTGTATCGGATCAGCGGCATCGCCATAGAATTCAGGTCAGTGATTATGATATCGCCTTCCTCTCCTGCAGGCACGTTTTTCCCGTTCCTGACGATCTCCATCACGACGCAGTCATCAGATATGTGCATATTCCCGTGTTCGCATTCGCACGCCACCTCGCCGTGCTCGCGGCAGCCGTATACATTATGCACCTTGCATCCGAATGCCTTCTCGATCTCCTTTCGCATGACAGGGACCAGCATGTCTGCAGTAGACTGGATTCCTAAAGGCCGGTACATCTTCAGTCCGTGCTCATTTATGAATCTTGAGAACAGGAACAGTGCATCAGCATACCCTGTGATTCCGGCAGGCTTGAACTCATTGATCCTTTTTGCAAACTTCATCATCTTCTCATCATTCCAACGGAACGTGTCCAGAAAGATCCTGTTCATCGCAAGGTTCTTGAGTTTTCCCATCGCAGTCTCAGCAGACCGAATCTCGTTCGGCCCGCCCCATATAAGACAGTATCTGTCATTCAGCCCCATGCCAAGGTATGATGTTGTCCGAAGGTTCAGCGCTTTGTAATGATGGAACCGCTCTTTTGGGAGCATCAGGCATATTGATTTTCCGCTCGAGCCTCCTGTCTGGTATTTGTTGAGCTTCTTGTTTTTGTATCTTCTTGAGATCAGAGCATCTCCATCAGCAAGGATCTCGTCCTTTGTAAGTGTTGGTAGTTTCGAAAGATCAGCAACTTCTTTTATGTCATCAGGCGAAAGTCCGCGCTTGTCCATCATCTTCCTGTAATAAGGCACTGTTTCATAGGCATGCAAGATGAGTTTTCTGACCTTTTTGTCCTGCATCTTCCTGATCTCTTCAGGCTCCTTTCTCATGTTCCTCATAAGCTGCCTGTATCGCTTCAGTATATCCGAGCCAGACAATGCATCGAACACTGCTAAAGAATTCTCCTGATTGATTATCTTTCTGATCATCTGAGAACCGAGATGAAAAATCTGTTTATAAAATTTATGGACATGAGGTTAACCCCTCACCTGTTGCTGGGATGGATTATCCCTGAATAAAGGGGTCGGATAACTGTTGCTTCTGCCGGAGCTTGGGTCTGCAGAAGTTTATTCGGTCCATACATCTTCGCAGCAGCCATCATGAGCGTATTCAGCCCGAGCTTTCCGCACCCTCTCTTGTTATGAAGCCTGTACCTCACAGCATCCATGACTCCGATCGCAAAAGGAGTAGGATAGACAATCTCCCCTCGGCTGTCCTGTGAGCTGCTGCACCTGTCTCCGATAATGTGTATGGCCCACCTGCAGTGTGCATCAAATAGCCCAGTATACCTGACTGTCCTGTGCCCTGTCCTCTCCTCTTTGTTCCGGTAATCCTTTGACCTGTCGCAGTCGCAGGCCATCTCTGTGTTGAACCACTCAAGCCACATGTCCCGCGACGGCCTCTCGAGGTTCGGGAGGTACTTGGTCCTGACATGGTCATATTGTCTTTTTCTGGTCGGCGTCCTTCTGGGGACCCTGAATGTGTTCTCGCCATGATACTTGAAGCTTCCGTCTGATATCCTTCCATGGCTCAAAAGGTCCTCATCTTCACTGTCCATGGTATGCGGCCTGTATCTTCTCGTCTCATAATAAAGCTCGGTCCCTTCAAACATTTCAGAAAGGAACATGTATGTTATGTTTCCGTCAGGCCTTTTCACTCCCAGCACGACCTCGTGTCCAAGAGCAGAGAGCCCGCAGAAGAGCGCATCTGAAAAAGAGAACTGATGGTCCGAAAGCTTGTCATATAGCTTGTTTGTCATCCTCACCTTGCCTGCCAGCTCGAACCGTCCTTTAGAGAATTCCCTTATTGTCTTGGCTCCATTGAGAAGCAGTGTCCGCTGGCGTCCGGGTTTCTTGTAGTTGATCTCAGGATTCACAAGATCCAGGTCAGTCCTGACCACCTGCCTTCTGCTGGACCCTGTAAGTTCTCTTATGACATCCTCTGGACTATTTGCAGAAGAATCGACGATGACTTCTTCTTCGATCAGGTCAGTTATGTCATGCTGGCTGAACCGGTCATTCCGCCAGTTCCCATATCTCGGATGGAACTCAAGGATAAGTCTTCTGATAAGTTCAGCATGCTCTTCCTGCACCTCAGGATGCATGAACTGGTATTTTAGCTGTGCCAGTCTATGTTCGTCATTTGCTGAGAATCTTCTGAGAAGGCGGTGATATCTCTCTCGTTCATCGCCATGGCTGTCATTTCCTGAAGAATCAGGTGCATATCTTCCTGCATGGCCCTCTAAAAGAGCTTTCCTGATCTTCCATGCAAGAGTTTTTGGTCCATAGCTTTCTTCAAGGTCATGATAATCTGCTGATTGCATACGATGTGCGAAAACAGAAATGATTTTTAAATATTTATAAATGATTGATGCCAGATACCCAAAATCAGGGGTTTGAGGACATAACATTTTTATATTTCATGATCATTCCCACCTCAAATGATAATGTATGTTTCTTTTGATCTCGACGGCACGCTGGCTTCTGAGGATATAGACAAGAAGATCTGGCATGAAGAGATTCCAAAGCTATATGCAGAGACCAACAAAATTTCTTTAGAAGAGGCTAAGACAAGGGTATATGCAGAATATTTCCGCGGACTTTGGCTTGAGAAAATCCCGAGATGGACAAGCATCACCTATTGGTTCGACAGGCTTGGTCTTAAGAATCCTCAGGACATGGTTGCAAGGATAAGAAATTTTGTCTATGTCTATCCTGACACGATCGAGACCCTGGAATACCTCAAGAACAAGTACAAGTTGATAATAATATCCAACGCAGAAGAGCAGTTTCTCAGGCAGAAGATCTACGCAGAGAACCTGAATACATATTTCAGGCACATCTTTTCAGGTGCGACTGATTTCCAGCTAACAAAATCTGACCCAGAACTTTTCAAGAGGATACTAAGCAAGTTAGGGATACAGCCAGGATCTATTATACATGTAGGCAATGAGAAGAATTCAGATTATGTGGTTCCTACCAGTGTTGGCATAAGGTCTTTTATGGTAAATAGGGAAAAGGAATGCACTGAGGATTACATACTATCCAGCCTGACAGACCTAAAAAGGATTCTTTAGAAGAGTATGCCGGTAAGATAGAAAACAAGTCCCGCGACTATTGGTACAGAAAGGTTGTCATCGACAATCTGCTCTCCTATCTTGAATTCCACAGATTCGAGTGTCATGGCAAAAAAAGAACCGAGAATTGCATCGATCGGCCTGACGAATATCAGTGCGCCGAGAAAGCCGGCGAATATTCCTGCAGCTGTTCCTTCTATCAGTTTTATGTTGTTCAGTGGATGAGGTCTTCTTCCGAAGTACCTTCCGACGATTGGTGCTACTGCGTCCCCGAGCGTAAGGACCATTATTGCACCGAACGCGATATCTTTTCTCTCCAGCACTATGCCGAAGATATAATATGTAAGTGTCACGCCCAAAAGAAGGGTCAGTGCACCCTTTCCCGGAAGCTTTGTGTTCTTCCGGTCGAATGTATTGAGAAACCAGGAGATCACTGGTATTTTCACGAATCTTGATATCAATGAAAGCAGAAGACCCACGACAAAAAGAAGTCCTAGAAATCTGAGGTTTATTATCTCATGATGCAGCAGTACCACTGCGATGACTCCATTGAAGACATGGTACATCTGCCTGTAGATCTCTCTCTTCTTGTCCATTTTCAGACTATGCTGTATTTCTTTATAAGATAGTAGATGCCGACTCCGATGGAATATCCAAGAAGTATGCCTCCGATAACATCAGAGAGGTAATGTTCTACAAACCAGATTCTTGAGAATGCTATGCTTATACCAAAAATAATCCAGAACCATTTGATCTTTGGATATTCCTGGTCAAGAAGAGCAACAGCTGAGAACGTCACTGCAGCATGGGTGCTCGGAAACGAATATCTGTCGAACCAGTAGTGCATCGATTCTGAAGGTCTTTCTCTCGCCACAATAAGCTTTATTATTATAGATAGAGCAAAAGCAGACAAAAAGGATACCCATAGCGGGATTATCCATTCTCTCTTGTGCTCTTCCCACATGAACAGGGAGGTCATGATGATGAGTATGAATATGACAGTAAGAAGATGCGTAGCCCACCCAAGGAAATAATCGATTACACCATTATCAGGAAAGCCTACGTTCTGGTCGATGAAAAAATAGCTGATGATCATGAAGAAGACCAGTGATATGATGATAGATATCCTCTGCTTATCCTCGCGTTCCAGCCTGAATTTTTTCTTGTCTTTCTTCATTTTACAAGTGCGGGATTAAAAAACATATTGAACATCCCGTCTCCGAAAAGCACGAATAACGTCACGAGTATTCCTGCCATGAGCACTCCAAAGATATTGGCAATTATAAATTTTTTGTAATCTACCCCGATAAGGTATGCGCCAAGTGCACCGGTATATACTCCTGAGAAGGGAAGCGGGATACCGATAAATATCGCGACGCCTATCCAGCCGTACTTATCCACCTTTTTTTGGATCTTGTGCTGTGTCCGAAGCACGAATTTGTCGTACAATCTTCTTATTGCCTTGAACCTGAGCACCAGTCTCATGATCTCGTCCAAAAAAAAGAACACCAGGAATCCAAGTATGATATTTGTGATGACTGCGGTGATAAATACAACATGCCACGGCAGGTTATATCTAAGTATACCAAGAGGGATGCTCGCACGCAGCTCAAATATAGGAACCAGTGTCGTGATTATGATCATGATGATTTGATTAAATGTCATCTTTTGACCTCTGTTTTCGTTGTTCTTGACTTTATATATTCTGACTTTAAAATACTATCTATTAGACCTGCAGGATCAGTAAAATCCCTTTCGACCTTTGCATAAAGCCTGCTATTTCTTTCATATGCGTTCTTATGCTTTTCTCTGAATTTCTCTGCGTTTTTCTTTGAGCTCAGAGGTGGCCCTCCCCGTTCAAACTGCTTGTCAAGGTTCTCCAAAGGCAGAACAAAATACATCTTAGCGTTTGTTTTCCTGTCGTACTCCCAGCCGCTTGAGATTACATCGAAATCATGCTTTTTAAGTTGCTTTAAGATATGCTCATGGCATTTCAGCAGTCTTGCTCCGACAATGTCTTTTTTTCCTGGGTTGGTGCTCATCTTGATGAAGAATATTCTTTTGTCTTTGTATTTTTTTTTGATGTCTTCCAGGCATAGCTGTTTCTTTTCAAAAAAATCAATTGATGGTTTAGCAAGGAAATCCTTTGCTTTTTTCGCAAAAAGCATCATCTTCTTTTTGCTCAGGGCATTCGATGCATTTCTCATGGGATATACTGGGTCGATTACTATGAGAGGTGATATCTTGGATTCATTGAGTTTTGAAAGATCCCCGTGTCCTTCGACATCAATGACCTGGTATTCCTTCCACTCTGCCGATGCTTTGAGCATTTTGACAAAAGAGCCGTAATAGATTATCAGTATGTCCAGGACATGCCCGGAGAATCCTCTTATATAGCTTTCTGCACCATATAGTCGATTTGCTTTGCAGAAAACCTTTGCAAGAACAATTTCATCCACGAGCTTTTTGTTCCCCTTGACTTTTTTCTTAATCCATTTCACGTGCAGGGGAGACATGTCAGTCACATTGGCTGCCTGGCTTACATCCCTGACCTTGAGGACCGGCACAAGTTCATAGTTTATGCCCTTATGGCTGAAATTGAAATAGTCTCTGGAGCCGTGGATCTTTATCGGTTTGAATTCATATATCAGTGATTCGAGCATCGCAGAAAGGTCTCTGTCAGAATAGCAAAGTTCGAATATGACAAACAGGTCGACATCGAAATCGTTCTTGAGGATTGTTCCTTTTGCAAGCGACCCGCCCAGGACAACTTCGATCATGTATTTCTTTTTCCTGGCCATCTTCATGATCTTCTCCATGACTGATTCAGCTTTGCGCCGGATCTCTTCATATTCAGCAGAAGATACTTTATATCTTTTGATGACCTCACTGAAGATTTTCTCCATTTTCTGCTCAGTATTGCATCTGCCTTATATAAATATTGGGGTAGGTGGGCTTAGTCAGAATCAAGGTGCTGATCATCTTCTGGGCCAAAAAGGATTTGCGAAGCTATACGATTGCTTGCACATCATGTCACGATTTTGCTGCAGAGCCGCTGCCATTTTGCAAGAATATGCATATCAAAAAAATCAGCCGTAGCAAATGGCCCAGATGACCAGAACTCACCGCTTCGAAT
>CAYMIF010000053.1:0-12399 GCA_964390375.1 uncultured Methanosarcinales archaeon | reverse complement strand
CAATCGTATAGCTTCGCAAATCCTTTTTGGCCTAGAAGATGATTAGCACCTTGATCCTGACTAAGCTAGGTGGATGGGCCGCATTGAAAACATCCCGGATGAAGGATTTGATAGTGCAGGGCATCAAAGGTTACGGTCTTTGGCCCCAACATCAAGTAGGGCTTAAAAACCCCATGAATAACCTGAAATTTGAAATATGATATACTGTCACTCGGCCGATTCCCCGCTACCTTGGAGAATAGATAGGAATAGGTACCTGGCAAGAACTAAAGTTCATATTAGCCTCACTCGAACGATTCAGGCCCTGGCACTATCAAATCCAATGAATTGGATGTTTTCAATGCAGCCGGTGGATGTCAGGTTTACATAATGCCGGTGATGCAGTTAAATTTAAATATATGAAAGATGTAAATCAATAACATGAGAGCTGTTAACTGGTTAATCGTCGTGATCTTTATTCTTACAGCCTTAAGCCTGGCTGCATGCACAGAAGAGCTGGGTATCAGAAAAAAAGACCAAAATCCGATGATAATATCATCCTCAGACAGACAACCACAGGAAAGCTTACAGAAGAAAAGCGGTTTTGAACTTAGTATGGAGCCTCTGGCAGACTCTTATCAGAAATTTCTTGAACTGACACTTGTTTCCAAGAAAAAACACATATCTGTGGACTACGACATAAATGTGGGGTTTGAAAAGAAACAGCAGGCTTCTGCTTTTTCCCTTTTCATGGAGTCAGGAAAATACTCACTGGAAGAGATCGAAGGCACATATCTTGTGAACGGCAAACTCTATTCCTGCAAAAAAATTTCTCAAGATCTCTCATGCAGCCCGGCCCATGAAGGGCATGATGATGCATTACAGGAATTTCGGATAGAATATTTAGGGATAAGAATAATCGCAAACACAAGCTCATACTGTTTTATCGTGCATGAGGAAGGCGGATTTGAGATAGAGAACTGCTACAGCGAAGAAGGGATACCGCTTATGATCATATCCAGAAACAAAGCCAGTTCTGAGATCCTGACAAAGATGCAGGCGACAAGCTATGTTGTGAGTGACTGATGAATTAAAAGATTGATACAAAATACATAAAAAAACACTTTTTTTTTCATAAAATATATAAATTTATCCTCATTTTGCCCACTATATCGTAGCAATCGTGGTGATGACAAAATAAAGATAGGAATTATAGGAGGATCGGGTTTTGATGACCCGAAACTGCTTTCTGAATACAAGACAAAAAAAGTTAGCACAGAATATGGAGAACCTTCATCTGAGGTCACAACAGGCAGGATCAATGGCACAGAAGTCGCGATGATCGCAAGACATGGGAAAGGACATAAGATAACACCTACCCATGTCAACAACATGGCAAATATCCAGGCACTAAAGGATGAAGGTGTGACCCATATAATCGCGACAACAGCAGTAGGGTCGCTGAACAGGGATATCAGGAGAGGCGACATCGTGCTCGCTGATCAATTCATCGATTTTACAAAACACAGGAAGAACAGCTTTGTGGATGATTTTGAGGACGGCATCAACCATGCTGCGATGCCTGAGCCGACAGACAAAGAGATGAGAAAACTCCTTTTTGTCATCGGAACAGAACTCGGCCTGCGTATCCACAGAAAAGGGACTGTTGTCACAATAGAAGGTCCACGATTGTCGACAAAAGCAGAATCCAGGATGTTTCAGTCCTGGGGTGCAGACATAATCAACATGTCAATCGCGCCAGAGGCTGCCCTTGCCAATGAAGCCAAGATTCCGTATGCAGTTGTCGCCATGAGTACAGACTATGACTGCTGTTTCGATGATATACCTGCTGCGACGTGGGAAGATATCATAAAGGTATTTGAAGAGAACTCTGAGAGAGTCAAAAGGCTTATACTTGCCGCAATCCCAAGGATAGGGAAAGGCGAGACAGTATCGGAAGGAAAAGCAGCTGCAGCTGAAAAGACAGCAAAGCTTGAAAAAACGCTCATAGACCTTCGCAAGGTGATACGCACAATCCCTGATTTTCCGAAAAAAGGTGTGATGTTCCGCGATATCACGACACTCCTTTTAGACCCTGAAGCATACAGGCATACTGTGGAGCAGATGATAGAGAAAGTCGCTCTAAAAAAGATCGACAAGATTGTCGGAATCGAATCGCGAGGATTCATCTTCGGCGGAGCAATGGCATTTCAGATGGGGATAGGATTCGTCCCCTGCAGGAAAGCAGGCAAGCTTCCCGGCGAGACAGTGTTCGAAGAATATGAGCTTGAATACGGAAAGGACAAGATCGAGATGCACAAGGATGCCATATCAGAAGGAGACAGGGTGCTCATAATCGATGACCTGATTGCCACCGGCGGAACTGCCAAGGCCTGCGCAAACCTTGTCGAAAAGATGGGGGGAACAGTCGAATCTATAGGTTTTGTGATAGGTCTTCCTGATCTTGGCGGAATCAAAAAACTCGACGGCTATCCAATCTTTCAGCTTGTTGATTTCGAGGGCGACTGAACCTTTAAGAATTCTTTTCTTAGGCTGAAAATCTAGTCCATGTCAGATATGTTCTCTTCTTTTGGCACCAGCATGAGATAAGCATGGACAACCAGGTCCTTTCTGGAAGGGTTGTAGCTTGTTTTTTTTACTGATCTTGCTGCTTTCTCCTGAGCCTTCCTTGTGTAGAAAGCCTTGCGCTCCTTTGTGTATCTCATGAATCTCATGATATCTTTTATCAGTATGGAATTCTCTTTTGCAAGCCTGCCTATGCGTGTCTTTTGGTGAGCTATCTGCCTGGACTGAAGAAGATTGCTGTCCCTACCCATCACTTTTCTAATCATATGCTTTGCCTGCACACCACGTATCCGCATATGAAGATGAGATATTGTCCTTGCGTTCTTGTTCACCCATCCTTTCCTTGTCTTCTTATAGGACCTCTCAGAACGTTCAAGCTGGGCAATCTTAGGTTCTAGAAATTTTTTGAGGTAAATGTTATTGAACCTTTCTACCTTCTCCTGATCGACTGAACTGAAACTGGTCAGAGTGCTCTCGTAAATCTCTGCCTGTAAACTATCCTTTGCATCAGATATTGCATATTCAAGCGCTTTTCTTATTGTTCCTCGCTTGGGTTTGTCAACAACCATGTTGTTCTTTTCAAACTGGCTAAAAGAATATTTCTTCAGAGGCCTGTATTGCGGTACCATCTCATTTGTCAGATCAAAAAAATAAGGTCCTACCATGTCGAATTTTATCTTTCTGAATTCTTTTGGCTCTACCACAACTTTCAGATAAGGCCGGAACATTTCCGCATCTGACAGCGCACATCTAAGATAAAACATGTCAGAGTATTTTCTTATCCCAGAACACAATCTTTTGAGAGGAGTATCGGTTTTTTTCCTTTTCCTTTGAGGCACTGAACCAAGATTTATCACCTCAATCTGCGAATCCTTTTTAGAGGAACCATTCAGTGATCCTTTCTTCTTTTTCTTTTCCTTTATCACTCTAATCCTTGGATCCAACCGATCATCCGGCTGCTGAATCTTTTCAGGATCGTTGAGCCAGCGGATCTCATGGTTCTTGAGCGGCCCGCCATGATAGGATAAAAGCCAACGGGAACGGATCATGCTGTTTTTGTTGTCCACAGAATTATTGAGAAAGAATTCTCCAGTCTGAAGTTTTGAAATACGCTCCCTGAGATCTGACTGCATAAGGCCTGTGCCTGCTGCAACCTTGTCGATGTCATTGTCTGTCCTAAGCTTTCCGATGAATCTCGTCCCAATATTTCCAAATACCTTGTAGTCGATATCTCCGGGATTCTGGGTCGCGACAACTATCCCAAGACCGAATGCCCTTGACTGCCGGATCAACAGCTCCAGAAGCTTCTTTGACGGAGGTGCTGCTGGCGGAGGAGGAATAAATCCAGACAGTTCGTCGAAATAAAGCATATACCTCAATCTTGAACTTCCGCCTTTTCCAATGAGGAACTTATAGATCTTCTGCATTATCTCCTCTGCCACGTGCTGCTTGTCTGCTGTGGTCGGACAGAACCTCAGATCAAAAACAGAAAGAGTACCCCTGGAGAAAAGCTCTTCTGTGTCAAGCTTGCTTCCGATGCTCCATGCTTTTTTTGCTGGGGAGCTCAGTATCAGGTTGATCCCTGCCGCAGCCTTCTTCTTGTCTTTTGGGGATATGAAATCATCCAAAGGAAGTGTGCCGACCTTGTCAAACGGAGGCTTTATCACCTGTTCAATCAACTCCTCAATAGTCAGGCTATTCTGGTTCTTCCAGTTATAAATAAGAATCTGGGATATCAGAGAACGGACCTTCTCCTGAACAGAGCCGCCGATTCCTGCGAGCTTGACTATAGATGCTGAGACTGGCTCAACAAAATCAGCAATCATCGCCGGATCCTCTTCAGCCAGCCTGCTGAAATCCTTGGGCGCACTCAGATCAGGTATCAGCGAGACCTGTTTTCCGACAGACGACTTAGGCGTGAATATGTTAATCTTGATATCTTTTAATCTTGAAGCAGCGCCTTTTTCAATCTGCTGCGAGCTTATCCTTGAGAGATAATCACCAGCGACCTTCTGCGCCTTCTTCCTTGAGCTGATAAAAGGCCTGAAATCAAATTCCTCATGGACTATTCCCAGACCAGGGATGTCTCCTTTGGGATCTATCGCAATAACCGGTATCCCTCTCATTAGGGCTTCCTCGACAAGAACCTTGCACATCACAGTCTTTCCTGAGCCTGATGCTCCAATGACTGCACCATGCTGGTTCAGCGTGTTTAGTTCGTAGAAGAATCTTCTGCCTTCAGCAGATCCTATATGTATTCTGGCCATGATAATGAAAGAAAAAGAGATGGCTTTATATACTTTTTGGTTTATTTACCATCATACAGTAGTGTTTTTATTGGTCTTTTGACTGAAGCATATGCTGAACTTACTGCAGCCAGAACAAAACCCCATAAGATTCGATAGATCAAATCTTTCTAGGCCGAAAACAGAATCCTGAAGCTTTGAAAGGAACATCGACCTTTCGAATATGCATGATGCTTCTGCACGATATAAGCTGACGATCGATCTTATCTCATCCTCAGAGAAACTGCTTGTCCTGTAGCCGAGGCAATGGGTCTCTTCGAGCCGGATGAAATCAGAAAAAGCCTCAATATCAGTGCTTATCATATACTTGTTACTGTCCAGGTATCTGGGTGCTGCTGGCTCCATCTGTATGGCCTCTATCGCGAACTGAGTACCAGGAAATCTTCGCCTTATGTAATTTATCATCACCAGGGTCTTTAGCATGTCAAACCTGTTTTCGTATGAAAGACCTGCTGTGAATGCGAGCATAAAATCCACTTTCTTCTTTTTGAGATATGAAAGAGCCTTCAGAAGCTGAGAGTTTGGATAGAAAAGCCCTTTGTTGCGCTTTCTTACTTTCTCAGAGCCGGTTTCCGGAGAGATTATCAATGTAGAGCCTGGGCAGAACGTCTTCTTAAACTCATCTACAAATGATCTTGCAGGAAGACCGAAGCACTCAAAATCCATCCTGAACTCCAGGCCGGCCTTCCTGATCTTCTTGAACAGCTCAGGGTAATAGCTGCTTTTTGGAAGAGGATCGAATGCAAAATATAGCCTTTTTATATTGTACCAGTCCAGCTTTTTCAGATGAGAGACCGCTGCATCTGTGCTCATGAATACAACATTTTCCCTGCAGTTGACTATCCTCTGGGATGATCTGGAGCCGCTGCAATAGGAGCAGTCAACTGAGCAGCCCCTTCCAGGAGAGAAATAGAAGACATTCTCTGTCCATTTATTATTAAGCGAAATCCTCTGAAAATATTCCCTGAAATTGCGGATGACGAAAAAGCCAGTGAAATCAAGGGAATCCAGGTCTTGTGACCGGGCAACATAAGTCATCGGGTTCATGGCAATCTTTCCCTTGTCCCTGTATACAAGATTGGGAATATTTCTTAAGTCTGAGACCTTTTCCAAATATTTCAGCAACTCAATGAGCGGCAGTTCAGCGTCTCCCCTAATAATGAAATCTATCCCTGGTTCAGATGAGATCAGCTGATTAGCAAAATATGAAGCAGTGAAACCCCCAAGTATCGTGGTGATAGCAGTGCTTTTTTTCTTGAGGTTTCTTAGCTCTTTTAGAACAGGCTTTAGCTGATGGAACCAGTGGAGGCTGAAACATGCTGCAACAAATCCATTTTTTAGCAGGTAATCAGACAGGATGAAATCCGGATCCAACTTTTTCTCAAGACCAAGATGTATTAGCTCGACCGAGAATCCGCTGTTCCTGGCCATATTTGCAAGCGCAACCATGCCGAGAGGAAGAAGATTTGAGGTGGTATCTGAGACGTGTATAAAAGCTACCTTTTTCCTGTTAGCTTTGGCCGATGACCTTATATTCTCAAGAAGGTGTGCGCAATAGTTGCATTTTTTGCATTCAAGATCGCAGGAAACAGTCTTTTCCCTATAACCCAGACCATCCAGTGACTTGTTAGGGATATCTCCGAGGCTTCCAAGTGCTGCGACATTTATCAGGTCAGTAATGCTTCCATCATAGCTTTCATCTGAATATGCCTTGAGAACATTGAGCAGGTCGGGTGTCCTTCTGCATCTTGTCGCAAGCTTAAACTGATCCACAAGACCAAGATAATCCCTAACCTCTTCTGGCCTGATTATAGGGATCCTGAAAAAGGCCTCAGGATGCTTGTGCAGATAACCAGTACAGAAAAGCTCCTCTGGTTCCTCTGAATCGAAGTGATGCGATATGTAGTTGTAATGCATGTGCTTGAATGCGCAGTCCGGAAGGCAGCCATCGTTTAGCATGAGCTTGATTTTAGTTCTGGGAAATCTTTTTTTTAGTTTACGTATGAAGGCAAAATCCCAGTTCTTCTCAGGAGCAAGGGCAATTGAATCTGCTCCCAGACCGATGAAATATGACATCCTGTCAAGGGACTGGACATCAGCTATGACAGAGATCTCAATAAAAAGACCGGTGTTTTTCCTGATCAACGGAATATATAGGGGATTTGTAACAATAACCTTGTTTAGGCCGGCTTTTTCCATATCTTCCAGATAGCAGACTACGTTTTGCATGTGCTTTTTGTCAGCGATTTGCCTGCCTTCACAAGCTGCATTCAATAGCATCTCAGAGCTTATCTTATTCTTTTTGCAGAAATCTATTATATCCAATATGTCTTTTTGATAAGGATCCGGCTGTCTGGCAGACCTGCCTGAGCCCATAAATGAGGTGGGAATAGGAAAGAAAATGCCTGACAGAGAACCAATAAAAGGCAAAAGCTTCCTTAGGAGCGCTTTGTCATAATTATAGCCGATTGTAAATCTAATCCTCTCCATCCAGGCAACACCTAAAGCTGCAAAATGCTGCGACATATATAAAATTAATCGATGGATAAATCCTAAACACACGACCAGGACCAAAACAGAGGGTTATCATGACAGCCAGACAAAGGTTATATTTAAATAACCATAAATCTTCTTGGCTTGACATATGACAGGACCAGTCGTCAGAAAAGCCAGCACTAAAGAAGATATCAAATCAGTAATGAAACTTCGAAGGACGGTGTTTATTGTTGAACAAAATGTTCCTGAAGAGCGGGAAATTGACAGATATGATCTATCAGCAGATCACTTTTTAGTATTATTGAAAGAAAAGCCAGTCGGGTGTGGAAGAGCCAGGTTCTATAATGATTCATCCAAAAAGACAGGTAAGATTGAAAGGATGGCGATAATAGAGCCCTTCAGAAGGAAAAACATCGGCAGGAAGCTAATGGAACATCTGATGGATTACTGCATAAAAAGACAATGCGACCAGATATTGGTCCATGCCCAATGCAGGGCCGTAGGTTTCTATGAAAAGTGCGGATTTTCTTCTCGCGGCGAGGTCTTCCTTGATGCTGGAATAGAACATATCGAGATGATAAAGGAACTTAACTGATCGCCTGCAGCCATGTTGAAAAACTCATGGCTTCTAGATTTATTAGCACCTGGCCAACTCATACAGCCGAATACCTGTTGCATCAATTTCGTGAAGGATTCGGCCTCTCGTCTGGGCCTTTCGGCCTAAAATAGTCTCCTTTTCCAAATCCTGGCCTCGGCACTATCAAACCCTATGGGCCAGATGTTTTCAACCCGGCCATGCCAACGAAACTTTTATATACAAATCTAAACAGATAATGCATTATGCACAAAGAAGAACATGAAAGAGTAGAGACAGGCATAGCTGGATATGACAGGATGCTTGAAGGCGGATTCTTCAAGAGGTCTGTGAATCTTATCAGCGGGCCGTCCGGTGCTGGGAAGACCTTATTCTCTCTTCTGTTCCTGTATGAAGGAGCGAAAAAAGGCGAGAAAGGCATATACATCACGTTCGAGGAGAACAAGAACCAGATAATGAGAGATGCCATGAACATAGGAATAGACCTAAAATCTGTCGAAGATAAAATCACTGTCTTTGACATATCAACACTGCGGCAGAAATTCATGGTCAAGGAAGAGCTTGAAAGACATGACAGCCTCCTGAATGTTGACGTTGTAATAGATCTCATAAAGAGGAATATCGATGGAGCCAGAAGGATCGTCATCGATTCTATAGTGCCTTTTTCTATAAAATACCCAGATATCCATATCTTTCGGGCCTCTTTATTCAGGTTAAAAGAGGCGCTCAAATCAATCGCAACCACATCCATAATAACCACGGAGATTCCTGTCTCGTCAAATGATATCAGCAGGTTCGGAATAGAAGATTTTCTTGCTGACTCTGTAACTGTCCTGAAAATCGAAGAAAAAGACAGGCTGATCAAGATACATAAGCTCCGCGGTTCAGGACATTACAAGGAATTCATGGAGTACAGGATAACAGACAAAGGTATTGTCATAGATTTTTAAAATGGCCAGCGAAAAAGAGGTCGTAAGCTTTATGGAAAAATATTTCGGTTCAGTAGCCAATCCGCTCTTCCATAAAACCATGGAAAGCCTTGGCTATAATTCTTTGGGCAGGCTTTCTGAGAATGAAAGATTCAGGCTCTGCGAGGCAATCATTCATGACCTGTTCGCAAGCATCATGTCAACACCAAAACTTCGGATAATCAGAAGCAAATTTTTCTCACTTCTAAAGATAGACCAAAGCAGACTGCAGGAAGAACAGTATGTGGACTACAGCAACTATTGAAAATTCAAGATCCATACATGAATCTTGAATATCTAAAAAAATAAGAAATGATTGAAAAATAATCATGGATATATATATACCCTATTCGTGCTTATGACATCAGGGGTATAGGCTTCGGTATGCGTAGGGGTCCCTACTTTTGGAATCAAATTCAACCTTACAAACTCATCCTGCCCAATCGCTCTTGGTGCCTCGAAACATATCTTAATCAAATCCCCTCTCTGCAGATTGCCATCAATGTGGTTTGTGCCCTCCTGAAGATACTCTGCAGTGAAATATCCCTCTCCTTCCTCATAAGGAGTCACCGCAAAAGACATGTTTCCCATGATAGTGTGATTTGTATCTGTAGCACCATCAATATCTATATACCCATATATGTGAGTGCTGTTTCCTATTCTGCCTTCCTCAAGCCCGCATCTTTCATCTGTTGCCGGGCCTGTGATGTCAATGTCACAGCCCATGGATACATTCCAGACAAAAGTGGGCTGACTGGAAAGATTAACCTTCAGATGCGTGTCATTGTGAAAGATATAGTCATCCTGACCGTCGTCATCAAGGTCGTCATCCAGTGTATAGTTGTTGTTGGCTGTTCCGACATCGTCATCTATCTCCTCTGTCGACCATGTGTTGTAGCCGTCATCATTCCCCTGCTCGCAGACACCATCTGTTCCCCTATATCTTAAGGTAGCAGTATCATTGACTGTTGCGAAAGTGAATATCACCTGACCAAGCTTTATCGGATCAGAACCTGCAGAAAGCTTTATTATCTCCTCAAAATCCTCTATATAAGTGTCAGTCCCTTCTGTTGCACTGACCTCTATCACCCTCAAATTGGTCGAAATCTGTGATTCAGCCTGCTGACCAGTGGCCAGGGACTTCTCCTGAAGACTGCTCGCTGTCGTGATCAGGACACCCGCTGCGACTGCTGCCACAAGAAGCATAGCGATGAAAACAATAAGAGTTCCAACACCCATCTCTGCTTTCTTAAATCTCATTATATTCATAGTAATCACTATCCATACTCTCTACCTACTATTTGCCAGACCTAAATGCAAAGATAGATACAAATAAATAAAAAGATCAAGGATACAAGTAAACCCTGTTTGTGCTCATGACATCAGGTGTTATTGTTTCTGTGAGAGTGGCGGTCCCGATTTTCGGAATGAAGTTTATCCTAAGCAACTCATCCTGGCCTATGCCTCTCGGAGATTGATAACATATCTTGATGACATCTCCTCTCTGCAGGTTACCATCGACATGGTTTGTGCCTTCCTGCTCATATTCCACTGCAAAATATCCTTCTCCCTCATCGTAAGGCGTCACTGCAAAAGTGTTATTTGCCTGGATCGTGTTGTTCGTGTAAGTGGTCCCCTTGAATTCAACATATCCGTATACATGGGTCGAATTGCCTATCCTGGTGGAATCAAGGTCACAAGTCACGTTCTCTGTCTCATTATCAAACTCTATGTTACATCCCATAGAGACGTTCCAGAAGAATGTCGGCTGACTCGAAAGATTGACACGGATGACAGAACTGTTATGGAAGATGTAATCATCAAGACCATCGTCATCAAGGTCCTCTTCCAGAGTGTAATTGTTATTCGACCTTCCGACATCAACATCAATCTCCTCTTCTGACCAGGTATTATACCCGTCAGAATTTCTCTGTACGCAGATGCTGTCCATACCCCTGTACTTCAAGGTAGCTGTGTTATTAACCGTGTTGAACGTGAATATCACCTGATCGAGCTTAATCGGGTCAGAGCCAGGAGACAGTTTCATCAACTGAGAAAAATCATCCACATATGTGTCACGGCCGTCAGTCGCGCTGATCTCGATGACCTCTGCATTAGTGGATATCTGCGACTTAGCCTGGTCGCCGGTGGCAAGAGACTTTTCCTGAAGACTGCTTGCCGTAGATATCAGAACCCCTGCAGCGACTGCCGCCACAAGGAGCATGGCGATGAATACTATCAAAGTTCCAACGCCCATCTCTCCTCTTTTGAACAACTTATTATGCATTTTAAATCACCAAAACATTTTTTTGTCAATAATCAAACAGAAAAAAAATAATTATTCAAGGATATAGATATACCCTGTTTGTGCTTATGACATCTGGAGTTATGGTCTCTGTCAAAGTGGATTGCCCGATCTTCGGGATGAAATTTATCCGGATCATCTCGTCCTGACCAATCGGCCTCGGAGACTCATAGCATATCTTGATGACATCTCCTCTTTGCAGGTTTCCTTGTACATGATTGGTGCCTTCCTGTTCATACTCAACTGCGAAATATCCCTCTCCTTCATTATAAGGCGTTACTTTGAAGGTCATGTTTGCCTGGATAGTGTTATTTTCGTTTGCTCCACCTATCAGGTCAACATATCCATATATATGAGTTGAGTTGCCAATCCTTCCTTCCTCAAGTGTACATCTGACGTCAGCCTCTGATGCACCACTCAAATCGCATCCCATCGAGACATTCCAGAAATAACCCGGCTGGCTGGAAAGGTTCACCCTGATCACAGTACTATTATGAAAAATATAATCATCAAGACCGTCATCATCAAGGTCATCTTCTAATGTGAAATTATTATTGTCTGTACCGACATCATCATCAATCTCCTCTTCTGACCAGGTATTATATCCATCTGAATTCCTCAGGACACAGATGCTGTCCACTCCCCTGTACTTCAAGGTAGCTGTGTTATTAACCGTGTTGAACGTGAAAATAACCTGGTCAAGCTTGATTGCATCAGAGCCGGGAGACAGTTTCATCAACTGAGAAAAATCATCCACATATGTATCACGGCCGTCAGTCGCGCTGATCTCAATGACCTCTGCGTTGGTTGATATCTGCGACTTAGCCTGGTCGCCGGTCGCGAGAGACTTCTCCTGAAGACTGCTTGCTGTAGATATCAGAACTCCTGCAGCCACTGCTGCCACAAGAAGCATAGCAATAAAAACAATAAGGGTACCCACACCCATCTCTGCTCTTTTTAACATAAATTACCACCCCAATGGTCTTGTTTTTTTGATAGTGATACAAGTATTCTAATTATTATTGTACCAATATTTTATTCCCACACACACTAATAACTCGGTATTAATCATTTCTATAATTAACCATATATTTAAGCTTTTCGATTTTGGGGCGCTGTCCCGAAAGTACCTTTTGTGTATATTATTAAATCCTATTGCGTTTT
>CAYMIF010000052.1:0-13649 GCA_964390375.1 uncultured Methanosarcinales archaeon | reverse complement strand
ACCTTTTTTGTAAGGAAAAGCTATAAAATTGTGCGAGGTTTAACATAGATGAAATGCTATACTACTCCACCGACGCTATGCGTAGGTTCCGCCTGGCCACTAGAATATTTACTGATGTAAATATTCACTCTACATGGCACAGACGTCTAGCATTTCATAATAGCCGTTATTTGGGTGCTGTTCAAAAAGTACTGTTTGTGTATATCATTAAATCCCATTGCGTTTTCACTTCGTGAAAACTCCGTCTGGTACTACGCTTTTGAGAATGAATTCCCAAACCGGTGAGCAAAGCTCACAGTTTACGCCGCAGACCAGCGAAGTGCGACTTGCGCGAACAATGTCGCTTAGTCCCACTAATAATATTGGGCTAAAGATATATATCCTTGTGACGCAGATGGATTTAGTAATACTCAGGAAAAATTTCATCTTTCTGGCCGAATTTTTTCCAATCATATAATTAAAAAAAATTGGAAAAAAATTCATATACCAATCTATGACTTTTGGGACAATGCCGTTATTGGACTGTGGCTATTATCTCTCCTGACAGATCTTTGGAGAAGCTGTAATCTGATCTTGCATAGAAATATTTCATCTTGAAGATGAATCTTGTTTTTGAGCCATCTGGCAAGTCTTTTCCTGTATCACAATGCATAACTAATACCATAGGTTTTCCCTGGGGCCAAAGTGTAGCATTCTGTGCAGCCAAGGGAGCAGAATGAGGCACATTCCCGTTCCATAGTATTATACCGTTGTCAAGCCAACCATGTTCATGCAGTGTATGGTGTTCGGGTGTTGAAGAGGGCTTAGGACATACTGGTACAGATAAGTTATTGAAACACAGGTTGCATTCTGTATCAACGTCTCCAATGACTGTCTTGTCTGTATCTATTGTCTTGGTTGTCCCATATATTCTTACATCTTCTGGAAAATTGTTTGTCACAACAGCAACCATTGTCCGGTTGTCATGATCATTGGTGATTATTATCTGATCTGTGTCGCAAATTATCCCTGTTCTGAAATTGCATCTGTCTGGAAGGAAGTGATTTGGATTAAAAACACCAAAATAACCCAATGCACCGATGACTATGAGTAAAGCCATCATTGCCCAACCATAAGTGAGCAGAAATTCCAATGCAGATTGAGACCTCTTTTCCATAGTTTTTTACTATTGATGAATTTCTTTATATATGTTATTATTTTTAGTCTTTTATTATCATCCCTTTCAATGAACTGATTTCCTTTTCATTTGTTGATGATACAAATATGGGCTTTGATTTCTTGATGTTGGTCGGAACCTGATCTTCCTTAGTTATGTCGCTCTTGCTGACCAGGACATGGACCTTTATCCCGAACTCCTTTTTTATCTTCTTGAGAAGCTTGAGCTGGTCTTCTATCTCGTAGCTTCGCTGCTCAGAACAGTCGAGCAGGAACAAGGCAGAATGCGCCACATGCTTGAGGACCAGGTAGCTTAGCATCTCTATGTCATTCAGCTTTGATCTTGAGAAGAGGCCAGGCACGTCTATCAGCTGGATTTTGACCTCCTTGTCCTGTAGGTTGGCTTTCATGTAGCCGAGGTTTATTGTCTTTGTCGTGAAAGGATAGACGTTCACCTCTGGCGTGGCGCCGGTCAGGGCCTTTAGAAGTGAGGATTTTCCGACATTAGGGTATCCGCACAAGGCGACTGTAGAAAGCGAGGTCTTTATGGCCGGATACCTCTTCATTACCTTTCTTGCAGCTTCCAGATATTCAAGGTTTTTTGAAATCTGCTTCAGTACTGAGCTTATCCTTCCGTAGAACTCGTTTCGTTTCGGCTGGAACATGCGCTGGTCGTGGACCTTGCGGACATTTACCTTTGCCTGCTTTGACATGTCTGTGATCTTTTTTTGGGCCCAGTTAAGTGAGGCCAGCGCTTTTTTTAGCTTCCTGTAATCCAGGGTGAGCTTGATCAGTTCCAGGTAAAAATCCGGCAGCTCGTCGATGCTCGGATAGGACTTGAGAATCTTCATCATCTGGGACTTCAGATAGTCTGATATGGTTTCGATCCGTATGAATTCTGATTCCTTTTGGGCCAAGAACCTGTCTTTTTTGCTTTTCTCCTTAGACTGCTCTGCCCTTTTCTTGGCTCTTCCAAAGGCAATGTCTAAGTAGAAGTCTGCCTTCTCGATCTTGTTTAGGTTCTGAAAATTCATTGTCAGAATGATTTGCCGTATCTATTTAAAGTGTTTGTTTTTTTTCAGAATAAAAAACATAAAAAAAAACATAAAAAAAAGAATTTTTAACCAATGATCATAAATACGCTTATGAATCGTCTTTCATTTCTTAGATATTCATTCTATGGATTACTCTTTTTGGACATTGACCGCTTTTGGTCCACGGTCTCCTTCGGTGACTTCAAAGGTGACTGAATCTTCGTCAGTTATCCTTACTCCATCAGCGAGGCCGGTCATATGGACAAAATACTCATTGCCATCGTCGCCGGTAATAAAGCCAAAACCTTTCATCTCATTGAAAAATTTCACTTTTCCTTTCATTTTCTCCTCCTAAGAGTCGTGCCCGAAGTCAAGCTTCTTCTCGCACTCATCACAATAGTTCTTCTTTTTCTCGCCCTTGTGAATGAAGAATTTCTTCTTGCACAACCTGCAATATTTTATTGTTTTGTAATCAAACATTTTTTTCTTGTTCTTTTTTACTCTTTTAGAAACAGTCAAACATACTTTTTCTAACAATCAAAAACTCAAATTAAAACCGCTCAAATGTTTCCTGTATCAAAAAGGTTTTGGCTCTATTTATATATTTTCCTATTTTGGGTCCTGTTCTTCTGCAGGTCAATTATGTTCTTTTAGTGTATGATGTGCTGGGAACTGCATGATATCGGCTGCAAAAGAGAGTTATATGTCCATCAGGTGTTTTTCTATACCTTCCATGACCAAAGAAAGTGACTAAACCCAAACAGAAAGACTTATATATTTGCACATATGTACATGTATGCAAATGAAAAACATCCGCGACAAATCAAGGTTGTTCAAAGCTTTAGGCGATCCAATCAGGTTAAAGATTATCGACTATCTCAATAAAAAAGGAAAATGCACCTGTATCTGTGAACTGAGCAGGATGCTGAAAAGGGATCAATCCACAATCTTTCGGCATATACAGATATTAAAAGAAGCAGGTATCTTGAGGACGAACAAGCAAGCTAAGTATCTAATGTGTTGTGTCAAAGATAAAGACAAAATCAAGAGGATCTTGGAGGACTAAAATGGAAAAGAGAAAGAAAAGTTTCTTTACTAAATTAATTGATAAGATTGATAAAAAGCTTGAAAAGGAATCTAAAGACAAGAAGTGTTGCTGTTGCCTGGATTCTGAAGACAAAGAATGCTAAGACGAATCGTGGACTGGATCTTGTATGTAGTCATCGACCTGGACCCGAATATAAGATGGGTTGAATCAATCAATTTCTTCATCTATGATTCCATTAAAATTTTGATGTTGCTTTTTTTGATGATCTTAATCATCGGATTTCTCAGAACCTATATCCCCCAGGATAAAGTCAAGATATGGGTAAGCAAACGAAGATATGGTTCTGGCAATCTTATCGCATCATCATTTGGAGCAATAACGCCATTTTGTTCATGCTCTTCAATTCCTGTTTTCATAAGTTTTTTAAAAGCAGGAGTCCCATTAGGCGTAACTTTCTCTTTCTTAATCACATCACCTATAGTCAATGAGTATATGGTTGTCTTAATGCTAAGTCTTTTTGGATGGAAAATAACACTGGCTTATGTCATTTGTGGGATAATAATCGGCACCATATCTGGATGGATTTTTGGAAGGATGAATCTTGAGAAATATCTGGTCAAAGATCTGGTCCTAGGTGATAATGAGGAAAAAAAGAAAATAAATTATAATGCATTTGCAAAAAGAGTCTATTTTGGCCTAAACGAATCATGGTCCATCATAAAAAAGCTATGGTTATGGGTCCTGCTCGGTGTTGCTGTAGGTGCTGTCATACATAATTATGTGCCTTCAGAAGTGATTCAATCAATAGTCCGCAGAGGAGGTTCATTTGCTGTACCTGTTGTGGTGCTGTTAGGTATGCCTATGTATGGAAGCTGTGCAGCAATCCTGCCTATCGCGGTTGTACTCTTTGATAAAGGGATGCCTCTTGGAACAACACTTGCCTTTATGATGTCAATAGCTGCTTTGAGTTTTCCAGAGGCTGTTATATTGAGAAGAGCGATGAAGTTTAGGTTAATCGCTATGTTTTTTGGAATAGTTGCATTGGCAATAGTCTTAACCGGTTACATATTCAATTTCTTACAGGAAATGCTCATTTGAGGGTGGGCTTTCTTTTGGATATGTCTTCTTTATTTCAAATCCTGGCTTCGGCACTATTAAATCCTGGGTTAAGTGCTTTTCAATAAGGTTCAACCAATAGCTTTAAAAAGAGTGGGCAAATCCATTGTCATGAACAGGAGGTTTAAGAATGGTAGAATTCAAAGTCATAATAAACTCACCAAAAGAAGGGAAGTCCATCCAGCAGGTGATTCCGGATGAGAATACTGCTGTTTTTATGGGCAAGAAGATACATGATAAGATACAAGGAGATTCGTTCGGCTTGACCGGATATGAGTTCGAGATCACCGGCGGCTCAGACAACGCCGGAAAGGCTATGAGAAGCGATATCGAAGGCACATCCCGAAAGAAGATACTGGCTGTTTCTGGAGTAGGCATCAAGAGAAAAAGAAGAGGCATGAGGAAAAGGAAAAACCTCGCCGGAAACACAATATTCGAAAACACTGCCCAGATCAACCTGAAGGTCACAAAGAAGGGAAAAAAGGACCTATTCGAAGAGAAAAAAGTAGAAAAGGCCGAAGAGAAGGAGTCTGAAGAGAAGAAGCCTGAAGGAAAAGAGACAGAAGAGAAGAAGCCTGAAGGAAAGGAGACAGAAGAGAAGAAGCCTGAAGAGAAGAAGCCTGAAGGAAAAGAGACAGAAGAGAAGAAGCCTGACGAAAAACCTGGAGAAGAGAAAAAGGAATAAATCATGGCCAGCAAAAAGAAATCCGAAAAAGTAATACAGCCTGAGATAAATATCGGGCTCATCGGACATGTTGACCATGGAAAGACCACATTGACTGAGAGGCTGTCAGGCAAGTGGACAGATACACATTCTGAAGAGATCAAGCGCGGAATCACGATCCGGCTGGGTTATGCAGATTCTACATTCTATTATTGCGAAAAATGCAATGAATATACTGTCAAGGACAAATGCGAGAAATGCAGCGGAAAGACAAAGTTCCTGAGAAGAGTGAGCTTTGTGGACGCCCCTGGCCACGAGAGCCTGATGGCGACGATGCTTTCCGGCGCAACTATCATGGACGGTGCGATTCTTCTTGTGGCTGCCAATGAGCTGTGCCCGCAGCCGCAGACAAAAGAGCACCTGATGGCTCTTGAGATCATGGGTGTAAAAAATGTCATAGTCGTCCAGAACAAGATCGATCTTGTGCCGAAAGAAAGGGCTATGAAAAACTATAAGCAGATCAGGGAATTTTTGTCAGATACAGTCTATTCTGATGCTGTGATCGTGCCTCTTTCAGCACAGCTGGGAATCAATATAGGGACGCTTATCCAGAAGATACAGGAGATAATCCCGACACCAAAAAGGGATGACTCGCTTGACCCTTTCATGTTTATCACAAGAAGCTTTGATGTCAACAAGCCAGGGACCAATATATCAGAGATCATCGGCGGCATACTCGGCGGTGCGCTGAAGCAGGGAAAGCTGAAGGTGGGCCAGGAGATAGAGATCAGGCCGGGAATCAGGATAGAAGAGAAGAAACAGGATGAATGGAAGCCGGTCCATTCCAAGATCGTGACTGCGATGACCGGAACTACTCCGATCGACGAGATAGGGCCAGGCGGAAGCGTGGCTGTACAGACATATCTAGACCCTTCAATCGTCAAGTCAGACCAGCTGTCCGGGTCTGTGATCGGGCTTCGCGGCAAGCTTCCTGATACATTGCACGAGGTCACCCTGGAACTGAACCTGCTTGATCGGGTCGTGGGAACAGCAGAGGAGAAAAAGGTCGATCCGATAAAGATCAATGAGGCGCTCATGATGAATATCAATTCCGCTTCTACAATAGGGATCGTCAGCTCAATCAAGGGAAACAAGCTGAGCGCAAGACTGAAGCTTCCGATATGCGCATATCCAGGAGACCGGATAACTTTGTCCAGGCTGATCGGCAACAGATTCAGGCTGATCGGGTATGGCGAAATACAAAAATAATTCTTTTGTCACTTTTTAGTGATTAATTTTAGTAATATTTATAAATGAGATGCTTCTAACTGCATCAGAATGACTGGTTTTCGCAGAAATATAAGCAGAAGAGATTTTCTTAAGGCTTTTGGAGCGGGAGCTGTGTCCATTTTTTTGGGATGCAGGGAAGATGATAATCAGCCAATCTCAGCCTACTCTCCTCATCATGATCCTGTTACAGCCAGCCTTGAGAAAGAGGTCAGAAGGATGGACTCCTGGGTCGGGGATTGGCTTGTGCAGGACTATAACAAAAAAGATCCACCTGGACAGATTGGTCTTGTTTTCAGGGATGCAGCTAAGACGGCGGATGGGTGGCTTTCTGCAGAGATGCTTTATCACAGGGGAGCTGATGATATCATCATCCCCTTGAGAGCGGGCAAGGCAGTGGATCCCAGGAACATCTCGCATGAGCTTTGGCATTCCTTGTATGATCCTCATGATGAACTGGGCCTGATACATAGGCCTGGCTACAGAGGGCCGCAATTGGAAGAGATTGCAGAATTTGCCAAAAAGAAAGTCAAGGATCCTGCATTCCAGGAACTAAGAGATGGTCTGAGAAAATCCCAGCTGGAACAGGAAGTCAGGCATCTTACTAATTATATAGGCTCGACCATCGAATATATAGAACTCATCGAAGAGATGGTCAGCCACACAAATGAACTTGTCTTTGGTTATTCTGATTTTCTTTCGTATCTGCCAGATGAGACCAGGAAAATACTGGCATCAGGGCAGATAACCGAGCAGTATGACGAGCTTATACAAAGCATCGCAGATTTTATTTCCTGGAAGGAAAGGACCATAGATGGCTTCAAAGGCGATGTAGACAGTCCACTGGATCTTGATACACTTGAAGAGCTGAACGAGAGTATCAGGCATCATTATGGAAGCATCAAGAACGCACGTCAAGGACTGGGTTTTATCGTGGAGATGTACAGGCATATACACGATGATTTTGAGTCAGCAGTAAAGGCAAGGTTCGATATGATTGAAAAAGAGATCACAAGGAGGATAAGCGATCCAGAATACTCTGAGGGCCATGCCAAGCTGAAAAGAGCTTTGGAGAATGTAAATCAAGACCGTAAGCAGACATTGACAAGACTGGTCATGGATTCAGCTATGAACTATGGGGCTGATTCGAAGATCGCTTCTCTTGAGCTGAGCGATGGTGTTGATTGGATTGTCTCAAGATACAACCAAAATGAGATCGGAAAAATCCTGGGCGAGCCTGATGAGGTCATGGCAAGGGTCGTGCAGTCGCTCTATTGCCTGCATTACGGTGAAGTTGAGCAGAACCTGTTCCCATTGACCTATGCTGACCTGGATTTTCTGGAGAGATTCGAATACGAAGGCAGGAAAATGTTTGCAAAGGGCATTGAGAAGTACAGGCTTGGACTGCAGATGATCGATGACGGATATTCTGCTGATAGTGTGAAAGAAATGCTCGGATATGCGACGTCTTTTTCATATAAAGGCAGGATGTATTCGTGGCCAGAGGCGGATTTTGCAGTCAAAGGAGAGATTCCTGTAGAAAGTCAGTAGACGGGTGTTTTAGCTGAGGGTTCGTTGCTGGGAATTTGTAGTGAGAAGATTGTTGTTGAGAAGTTTGCAGGTTGCAGAGAGCCGGTTGAGTAAGAAAAGTGAGATCTTTGGTTTTAGAAGAGCATGAAGCCTATCGTTACCACGAATATGACTGTCATCGACAAGATCCTCTCAAAAAGCGATGCCCTTTTCTCGATTCCAAGGACGAGTATGAAGAGCATTCCGAATATCGAGATTATGTACTGCTTTCTCATAAGAAGCAGCATTATCACAAGGAGCATTATCTCAAAAGCCATGAGAAGCTCAGCCATATTTGCGACAAGGTCCTCGACAATCTCATTCTTGTTTACCATAATTCTTTAGAACTATGCGCACTCATTTAAATTATTTGCCATTCACGGAACATGTGATCATGTATAAGAAGCTTTAAAAAAGTAACTATATTTATCAGGAAACCTGGATAGAACATCCGCAAGGGAACTTGTGCCTGGCCTTGGCAAGCGCGTTCTTTGCGACCTGAAGATGGTTCTTGGAATCTATGTAGACCGACATTATCGGCTGGTTCTTCTTCAGCCTGACCGCAAGGCCGATAGGCTTTCCGAATGACATCTTCATACCTGTGCTCATCCTGTCTGCTCCTGCTCCTGATGCAAGCGGATTCTCACGAAGGATGTGATGAGGGTATGACCTGATCTTGAGATGGAAGTTGACCTTTCCTATGTGCTTTTCAAGATGCCTGGTCGTGGTCTGCCTTGCTGATTCTAAGGCATTGTGCCTGATCTGTAGAGCGTCATCTGCACAGAGGTCAAGCCTTATCTTGAAGTCCCTCTGGAGGTTTCCTCCGTCGAACCGTACGACCTTGCAGTTCGGGCTGGACTTGACATAAGACTTGGTCTTGTATTTAGACCTTCTTGTGAATGCACGCTCAATATTCCGATAAGCACATCCTTTTCTTAGTTTTGCCATTTTCTACTCAATTGGAATAGAATTTAGCCACCCTTTATAAATATATCGGATGTGCCGGATCGGTGGGTTATGTATTATATGGATCGGTTGACTTAAATCTGAATAGAAATATTTATAAATAAGTAATCTCAGTAAATCTATCAATAAAAATTCAGCATTTGTTATGCTAATCATGAAAAAATGAGG
Source organism: uncultured Methanosarcinales archaeon (assembly GCA_964390375.1). Taxonomy (GTDB): domain Archaea; phylum Nanobdellota; class Nanobdellia; order Woesearchaeales; family DSVV01; genus CAYMIF01. The sequence goes on along the minus strand of CAYMIF010000052.1, from coordinate 4,642 downwards.
TGTTAACTGTAAAATGAGGCTAAAGAAATCTTCTCTTAATCTTTCAGTCAATGCTATTGTCGTGTTTGTGCTCGCATTCGCGATGCTTGGCGTCGGACTGTTTGTCACTGACCTGATCAGGCGAAGCATCGAGGACCCGATCGAGGGCGCATTCGATGAGTCGGACTTCCAGGAGCTGCCGACAGCAAGCAGGCAGCTGACATTCACTTCTCCGAACATAAAGCTGTCCCTGAACGGCCAGCTGAAGCTGGGTGTCGCTTACTATCATAAGGATGACCCTACAACAAACGCACGGCCGGGTCTTATGGAATGCACAAAAGGAGAATATGACTATAATGCGGTCAATGGCGATACAACAGGATACGGGTTCATCGATGCACTCAAATTCGAGACAGTCGGGGAGGAGATAAATACAGGCGAGTTCAAGATCTTCAGCGTCCTGATTGAGAATGATGCGATCGAGACAGGAGCACTAGGAAACACTAAATTCAAGACAGGCAGCTATATCTGCAAATTCTGCATATATGAAGACAGCAATGGAAGAATAAGCAGCTACAACGACCTGCAGACCACACCAGATGGAAAGCTTACGCGCGTGTTTGATCCTGTCACCCAAAGAATTGATAAAAGCGATCCTAACGCAGATAAGATCTACTACTGCGAGCAGAAGAACATCGAGATCATGCCGTGATTGGGAGGTAGATGAAAAAATGAAGAAAAGACTTACCGAACAACAGGAATTCGAGATAATGAGGCTTGTGCTGGACAAGTTCCTCTGGCTGGGCTTTGTCATCATGGCTATCGGGCTTTATATCATCATATTCGCACCTGAAGCGATATTCAAGGGATTCACCTTCATGGTGGTCGGTGTCATACTGCTTGTGCTGTTCATGATACTGATCGTCAAGGAATATGAAGTCCTGCGATGATTTTTTTGTAATTTTTGATGTTATGATGACTGCAAAACCGATTAAAGGGGTAATGTTGGCAATCCTAGTCATTGCATTGCTGGTCGCAGTCTCATGCGCAAAACCAAAGGACTGCGAATCTGATTCTGACTGTCCGTCAAAAGCATGCCAGACAAAAAGCTGCAACCTCAAGACATATGAATGCGAATATTCTATCCAGTCAGAATGCTGCGGAAACGGACTGCAGGAAGAGATAGAGAACGGAGAGGAAGGCAACAAGTGCACGTGCCCTGCTGATTATGGGGAGTGCACTGGAAAGGCGTCTGTGGAGGATTACAGAGGACGAGAGCAGGAAGCGCAATACCTGGAATACATGTGCAATGACGAGAACGAATGCCTGCTTGATTTTGACAGGTCTTCAGTGAAGGCAATTCCGCCAAAGATATTTGAGATCAGACCAGCTCCTTTTGAGATCGAGGCCAGGCTTGTCTATAACCAGCCTTTTGACCTATATTCTGACACTATTGACCTGAGATTTGAGTTGGACAAGATCAAGCGGCCGGACCTTCTTGAGCTTCCGGTCATAATAGATTCTATCGAGGTATATTCAGCAGCAACACTTATCGGCGAAGAGACAGAAAGAGGGATATTGGAGAATCTCGGAGATGTGTATGAAGCAAAAATCAAGCTTGAGGATTATTTTGAGAATGTCGAGGAGACCCTGAATCTTCGGTTCATAATAAACTATGAATATACATATTATTCAGGCGGAAGCAAGTCGACGATATCTATCGAGCATAAATATAATGATCAGGACAGCATGGTCCTTCTGAAGCCCGAGCTTTCAGAGTCTTCTTCTGTTGGATGCAAGAAAAGCTCTGATTGTGAGAAAAAGACATGCAAGGATGCCAGCTGCAACCAGGCCACAGGGCAGTGTGAATACGAAGCCATACTCAACTGCTGCGGAAACGGGATACCAGAGGAGAGAGAATCCGGCTATCCAGGAAACAAGTGCACCTGTCCTGAGGACCATGGGTATTGCAAGGGAAAGGTCGAGATGATGGTCGGAACAAGAAAAGTCCTATCTTCTTACCTCGAATATCAGTGCGAAGGTACAATCTGCAAATATGACTATGACAGAAGCCTGGTTAAAAACGAGAACTATATCGGAGATTACAGGCTCGGGGATTTCAATTTTGAGATGAGGGCTGACTATAATGTTCCTTTCAATGTGGACGAGGATTCGATCGCGCTGAACCTGGAGCTCAAGGAATACAATCCACAGGGCACGTATAATCTTCCGTTCGAGATCAAGAGCGTACAGGTCAAGGACGGGACAACCCTGATCTGGGAGATAAATACCACAGACAAACTCACGGCTGTGGGAGATTCATTCTCACAGCAGGCTTATCTTGACTACCAGATGTTCTCGGCTGAAGAGATACATTCTCCGACAATCTACATAAACTATGAGACATCAAGGACCTCTTCATCCGGATCTGTTCCGATCAAGGGTGATTTCCAATGGAAGCCTGGCTCAAGCATAACTCTTGTCAAGCCAGGAGTGGAGGAGTGAGAAGATGCGCTCAAAGAAAGCGATAGAGCTGCAGGTGAATTTCATCGTGATGCTGGTCCTGGCAATCGCTATGTTCTCATTAGGGCTGACTGTGCTTTACATGGTCTTTAGTGGAGCTGAGGAAGCAGAAGACAGGATCTCTGAGCAGATGGAGAGGCAGATGGAGAAGCTCATGTATACTGGCGGAAAGAAAGTTGTGATCCCGAGCAACCAGGCTGAGCTTGAGAAGGGCGATTCACATACTTTTTGGATCGGCATCCGCAACCATCTTGATGATGTGACCACTTTTCGTGCGGTGATAGACTGTGTAGGTGCGATAAAGACCAACGAGGACATGATCTGTGATTCTGATTCTGAGCCTTGTACTAATATGTGCGGAACAGAAGGTCATTGGTTCATGGAAAAGGAATCTGAGTATCTGGTAGAGCAGAACAACCATATCATCAGATCTATCGTGATCCGTGTGCCGAAAAGGACGTATGATCAGATGGGGGATACTGCCAGGGGCATATATATATTCAATGTTCTTGTGCAGTACAAGGATCCTGAAACCTCAGAATGGCATGATTATGATACAATAAAGAAACTGCGCATCACAGTGAAATGAATTGATCCGAGATTCTTAAGATGAAATCTTTGCTGGACAAGCATGGGATTGAACTACAGGTGAATTTTATTGTCATGTTCATCCTTTCTGTGGTCGTGTTTATCATGGGCCTTTGGGTGCTTAATTATATCTTTATCTCATTGCCAGATCATCCGCCTGAACCTCCGGTAATACCGCCGCCAGGCTACAAGGTCTATGTGCCTGACAGCTCAAGGGAGCTGAAGATCGGAAGAAGCCTGAATGCCCTCGTCATGATAAAGAACCATGAGATAGATTCTGAGAGCTTTCGTATATCTGTTCGGTGTGGGGCTGCTCAGGCCTCTGATCAGACAATAATGTGCAGCTCTGCCGCGAGCTGCGAGGATTTTTGCGGGGACTGGTTTTTCATTGACCGTTCAGAGGTCATCAACGTGCCAATGCATGAGAGCAAACAGATACCTTTTGTGTTCCAGGCAAAAAGGCAAGATGCTCTTGGAGCGGATACCTTGGCAGGAAAATATTCCTTTGATATCATGGTCAGCTATCTTGACCAGGATTCTGATTGGAAGGAATATGACACCACTAAGAAGTTCATAATAAAAGCCCAGAAATGAGCCTGTAAGAAATCAGCAAGCTTTCCATACGCTCCTTAATCAGCAAATCTAACCAGCTTCTCGAATGAGTCAACATCCAGGCTCGCTCCGCCGACCAATGCTCCGTCTATGTCCTCTTTTTCCATGAGAGAATGGACATTGTCTGGCTTGACAGAACCGCCATATAGTATCCTTATGTCTCTTGCTGCATCTGGCCCGAATTTCTTATCTATCATCTTCCTGATGAACCTGTGCTGTTCCTCTGCGTCTTTTGGTGTTGCGACCTTGCCTGTGCCGATGGCCCAAACAGGTTCATATGCTATCATCAGGTATTTGAGGTCCTCTGGTTTCTTGTTGTCAAGTGCACCATAGAGCTGAACAGTCAAAACATCCTTTGTCAGACCCTGCTCCTTTTCTTCTAGAGTCTCTCCTATGCAAAGAACTGCTGTCATCCGGTTCTTTATCGCAGAATCCAGCTTTTTTCGGATGCTTTCATTGTGCTCATGAAATATGTGCCTTCTTTCAGAATGACCGACCAGGACATACTGCACATAATCCTTGATCATGAGAGGTGAGATCTCGCCAGTAAAAGCTCCGTGCTCATAGCAGTACATGTTCTGGGCGCCAAGAGATATGCGTGTGTCCCTGACTGTTTCAGATGCCCTGAAAAGGGATACACAAGACGGGAATATTATTATGTCTGTCTTGTCATATCCAGTAATCCTCTTTTTTAGCTCTTCAAGAAAACCGACAGCTTCATTCACTGTCTTGTTCATCTTCCAGTTCCCGGCAATGATGGGCTTGTTTTGCATGTGAAATCCGTTTTTATACTTCTATAAAAAAGTTTCTATATCAAGGCTTAGTCAATTTTATGGTGCTAATCATTCCAGATTCGAGCCGTCGAATCCGCAATCCCCAGAACTCACCAATAAACCAGGGCCAAACGCCCATAAAAATCAGATCAGATATTGATTCGAAG
>CAYMIF010000051.1:0-13653 GCA_964390375.1 uncultured Methanosarcinales archaeon | reverse complement strand
TGAACTCAAAAGTGTGTAGTAGTTTCGTGTTGTGTAGTAGTTTCGGGATAACAGAACTTGGCCGAAGAATAAAAAGATTTAAATAATCTGTTTAATGAAATATCTGATAAAATGGGGTTTTTTTCGTTTTTTAAAAAAAAGAAAAAAGATACTGCTGAGCAGGAGGCCAAAGGCACTGATGATTCAGGCTCCCAGCAAACTGATGCAGGCAGGAATGTGTCTGGTGAGCTGCCTAAGCTTTCTTCTCAAAAGGCCGGCATAATACATAAGTGGTTCTCGAGCCCGACAAAGCTTCAGCTTATCATGGACCTTGATGAGGACCTGAAGCAGGATCTTCTGGCTTTTCGGACAATCGTCTTGAACTATAAGAAAAAGATAGACCTTATACATATCTTCATCCAAGAGAGATCGAAAAAAACTCTGAAGAAACTTCGTGAACAGATGGATCTCATCAAGATGATGGTTGAGATAGACGAGACTAAAGAGAAGCTCGAAGAGAAATACACTGTCAAGGCAATCAAGACCATCGAGAAAATAATCTCTTCTGAAGACAGATATTCGCTCAAGAACCTTGAAGAGGAGGTCAAGATGAACCTCAATATACTTAAACTTGATATTGAGAAACTCAGGCCACTCTTTATACAGCAGCTGGAGTTCTTCCATCAGAGCGATGAGCAGATCCAGAACCAACCAGACAACATAACTGTACTCCTCAGAGCTGTTAAGGATGAGGCTTTGCTTCTTGGGATCGAACATGGAGAGATAAAGACCCTGATGGATGACATCAAGAAGCTGGAAAGCATGATTGAAGAAGACAAAGGTGGTGGTCCTGATGGAGCAGACCAGGAAAATTAAGAACCTGCAGGACCTTGTTTTGTATTTTATCGATTTTTTGAAATCTTATAACAATAACATCCAGCTTCTCAACAATCAGATCGATAATCTCCATAACCGGGCAGAGAAACTCGAAAGGTGCGTAATACCCATCATAAACAAGATCGAAAAGAACGATAAAAGCCTTGGCGAGATATTCCACACAATCTTAAAGATCCAGGAGCAGATGGAACAGATGGACAAGAAATTTGTTGAATTCAAGCGGGATTACGAGACACTTACGAAAAGGCAGTATTATATAGAGACCGAAGTTGATCGTGTCAAGTACCATACCAATCTGAGCGATGAGAATATCTAAAACAGTTGTGGTGTTTCTTTCTTGCTTTTTCTGGATTTTTGCATCTTATGTGACAGATACCTCATAGATCTTATCGTGCCTGCTGTAACCATGCCTTTCAATGTCTGAGAGGTGCTTGATCTTCTTATTATCCTGCTTATGTTCTGTTTCAATAGTTCTTTTCTTTTTTCCAGTGATGTCCATTCAAGAAGAGCTGGAGAAATCTCGAAAGATTTAGGGAGCCCTGGCGGATATGATTGTTTTTGATATATGGGATTTCTGATCTGATCCTGGGAAAGGTCAACACCAATGCTGGCTGCTGCCTCAGCATAATATCCAGGCATAAGATGGCCTGTGCTTTTTACAATCTTTCTAACCTTGTCTATGTCTTCTCCGATCTTCATCCTGGAGTCTCCTGTGTATGAGATTCCTGCAAGAGCCAGCCAAAGATCCTTTTGGTCTACTGTCTTCGGAAGCATGTGAAGGCTGCAGACCATGGCCTGCTCAAGATTCTGCTGATTTGCCTCTGTGACAGTCTCATCTTCAACAACTACTTTTACCGGTTTTTGCATCCTGCCTGCAACATAGAGTGTTGTCCAGTTCTTCAGGTCATCAACAATCCTGTCTATCGATATCACGCCGTATTTTATTATCTGGTCCTCGAATCTCACAAATGGATGATACCATATGCCAGCTCCAGTATCCTGGAATCCTGGACAAACAGAGAACGCGAGCCTGCCGGACCAAGAATAATCCTTCGGATGCCTTTGCATGTTCTTCCTGTGCCAGGCAATAGGATCATTGACACCGAAGATGAAGTCAGCCTGCTGCGGTATGTTGCCGTCCTGCCTGAATATCCCTGAACCGTAGGCAAATGCAAAGTCTGGCTTGTATTCTTCGGCGACCCTGGTCAGATAGGAATCCTGCATATCTTCTGGATTTATAGTTTTATTAATAAAATTATGTATGATTATAGTATATCATTTTCTCAATTCATCAACAAAATTTAAAAAACATGCTCTCATCCGGGGTAATGGGGGAAGATGACAATATTCAGGCTTGACTCGGACCTGATCGCGAAGATCGCTGCCGGCGAAGTAATAGAGAATCCTTCTTCTGTTGTCAAGGAACTTCTGGAGAACTCTATCGATGCCGGAGCAAAGAACATAGAGATAGCACTGAAAAAATCAGGCAAGATGATGATCCGTATCAAGGATGACGGGTCAGGGATAGGGTTTGATGACCTTGAGGTCGCGGTTGATCGGCATACCACCTCAAAGATCATGACAAAAGATGATCTCTACAGCATCCATACCCTGGGTTTTCGCGGCGAGGCTCTTGCCAGCATATCATCAGTCTCTAGGATGCGGATACTCAGCAGAACAAGATCAGATGAGGTCGGCGGAGAGCTGATCGTGCATGGAGGGGATGTCAAGAGAAAGAAGCGCGCAAGCTGCAATCCCGGCACTATAATCGAGGTAGGAGACCTGTTTTATAACCTGCCTGCCAGAAGAAAACACATGAAAACAGACTATTCTGAGCTTGAGAGGATTGTCAGGCTTGTGACAACCTATTCTATTGTTTATCCTGACATCAGTTTCAGGCTTGATAACAACGACAAGGAGATACTGTTTCTGCCTTCTTCAACTGATTCCCTGAAGAATTTAAGCAGTGTATTCGGAGCAGAGGTCGGCCGTAATCTTGAGAAGATAGAACATGAGGAAAACGGAATTGGTATCTTTGGTTTTGTTTCAAAAAGCTCATATAATGTCAAGAACAAGAATCTTCAGTATCTTTTTGTCAATTCAAGGAATGTGGTTGACAGAGCCTTATTCAATCCAGTATATGAAGCATTGCATACGTTCCTTCCTGTCGGTCGACATCCTGTTATCGCTTTGAACATAATTGTAGACCCGAAGACAATCGACCAGAACATCCATCCTCAGAAAAAGAGAGTGAGTTTCGAGGACCGAAAGCCAGTCGAAGAGGCCATAAGAAAGTCGGTCGAGGAAATGATCAACTCGAATAATCCTGTGCATGAGCTAAGCAGTGATCAGCAGGAGAGGTTATCCTCAGAAGCAGAGTCGATTGCAAGGCAAACTGAGACGCTGTCTCAAAGAGAATCAGCAAATATGAAAAATGTGGCTGTATCTGAAAGGCAGGGATTTTCCGCAGATCCTGAGAGGCAGGCTTATCTTGGTGCGGCTGAAGAAGAGAAATCATCAAAAAAACAGAAAAAAAAAGAGAAAGAGACATTCCGCATACTTGGGCAGATAAAAAAAACCTATATCATAGTGGAGCAGCCTCAGGGAATGCTCGTAGTTGACCAGCATGCTGCATGCGAGAGGGTCAATTATGAGAAATTCATGGAACAGTTCAGGTCAGGAAAAATCGAGACACAGTCGCTGGTCTCAGCTGAGGTTTTAGAACTTTCGCCTAAACATTACAGGGCATATCAAAACGCAAGAGATACCTTCATAAAGACCGGTTTTGAGATAGAGGATTTTGGGCAGAATTCTTTGGTCATACGCGGTTATCCTGTTGTCCTCGGGAGGAATTTTGGGCGTGAGGATTTCCTTGACATGCTTTTTGAGATAAACGAAGGAAGGGATGAATTTATCAAGAAAAAAGAAGAGTTCATCATAAGAAAAGCATGCAGGGCATCTGTCAAGAAAAATGACAGGCTTGAGATGCCGCAACTTAGCAGGCTTATGACTGAACTTTTTTCATGCAGACAGCCGAACACATGCCCGCATGGAAGGCCGACCATGATCCGGATGTCAGAGCATGAACTCGAGAAGATGTTCAAAAGAAAGATGTAAAAAAAAGAAATAATGGTTTAACCTACTCACTCCTCTTCAAGCTCGTCTGAATCCCTTCTGATGACCTTGACAGCGTCAATTTTTACGGTTATCGGGATTGGAACCGCTGCTTCCAGAAGCTCGACTATTACCTCTTCCTTCTGCTTGTCGATCCTTGTGATCTTGCATTTCTCTTTTTTGAAAGGCCCAGAGATTATCTCTGCGATGTCGTTCTTCTGGATGTTGATCTCCTTTTTGACCTGTTCAAGCATGTGCTCGATCTCCTTGTAGTCAATTTCTTTTGGAAGCACACCTCTTGCGTAAGGTACATTGTATGCTGCAAGCTCTGCTTCGTGCTTCTTTTCTGCTTCCAGAAATATATATCCTCTCATGCCGTGAGGCCTGATTATGCTGTATACTTCCAGTCCTTTCTTCTGGACATTAGATACCAGGAAATCCATTACCTGGTCTTCCCTGTTTGCAGTCGTTCTTAACGCAAAAATCTTGCTTTGCGGCATTTCTGCTTCTGTTTCAGTCATTTTTTTTTACCTTTTATGCTTGTCTAATCAATGTGAATGTCATGAATATCGCAAATCCGATCGCTCCGATTATGGCAATCCCCAGAGCACTAATCTTTACGATGCCCTTGAACTCGACCATATCCGGCTTTCGTGTCACTTTCAATACCCTTACACATTCACGGATGAATCTCTTTGCCTTTGAAATTATTCCTGTTACCATGTTCTGTTCCATTTTAATCAATAAATTCTATGCCCAGCTCTGAGCCGGTCTTCTCTCGTTCAATCGATGCCTTTGTCCTGCTCTTTGAAAAGATCTGGTCTGACTTGACTCCGGTCACAATCAGCATTGTCCTGATTGTCGAGGACATGTCATCTGATATCTGCGCTCCCCATATCACGCGGGCGTCCTCGTCAAGCTTTTCCGAGACTGCCTCGACAACCCTTCTGGCCTCGTCCAAGGTCATATCCTGTCCGCCAATCACATTGATCAGGGCACCGTTCGCACCGTTTATCTGAGCAGCTAACAAGGGGTTATTTATAGCTTTTTCGACTGCTTCGACTGCTCTGTTGTCGCTGTCTGATTCTCCAACACCAATCAGCGCTACTCCTCCCTTTCCCATTACTGCTCGGATGTCTGCGAAATCAAGGTTTACAAGGCCTGCCTTTGTGACGAGCTCAGCTATCCCTTTGACCGCGTTTGTCAGTATCTCATCAGCGACCTTGAAAGCGGTCTGGATCGGAAGGTCCGGAGCAAGCTCAAGGAGCTTGTCGTTCGGTATGACTATCAATGTGTCAACATTGTTCTCGAGTTTCTCAAGACCGACCACCGCGTTTTCATATCTGCGATTGCCTTCCATCGAGAAAGGCAGAGTGACGACGCCGATTGTCAGGCAGCCAAGCTTTCTTGCGACCTCTGCTACAACAGGAGCTGAACCTGTGCCTGTTCCACCTCCAAGGCCGCATGTTATGAATACCATGTCTGAACCCTGCATAGCACTTTTTAGCTCGTGCTCTGATTCCCTTGCAGCCTCTTCGCCGATCTTCGGGATTGATCCTGCTCCGAGTCCGCTTGTGATTTCGCGTCCGATGAGAATCTTCTTCTGCGCACTTGTGTAAAGCAGATCCTGGGCATCTGTATTCAGGGCAATCACGTCAGCACCGGCAATCCCAACCTCTGTTATCCTATTTACTGTGTTGTTTCCAGCTCCGCCGCAGCCGATAACCTTTATGGTCGCATGATGTTTTGCGAGGAGCTGTTCAAGTTCAGCATCTATGCCTGATCTGCCATCAGTGAATGATATCTCAACATCTTTTTTCTGCTCTTCTTGTGGCTGTGTCTTTTCCTGATACGAGTCTTCAATGGATCCCTTCTGTTCACTCTCAATCATTGGTCTAGAACTTAAATCCTGGTCTTCAGAGGAACTTTCCTCCTCGGTTGTCTTTATGAAATCTTCCATTTTCTTTGTGCGATTTATCTGTTTATTTTGTTATTATGTAGTGATTGTTTAGGGTTTTTTAAATGTTACCTTTTTTATCTGGGGAATCAGCCTCTTGAGGTCTTTAGCTAGGCTGTCGTCGAAATCATCAGGGATATCCACTTTTGTGTATATCGTAAACTCGCCATCCTTGAGGTCTGTCTTGAGTTCTTCACCGAACCGCAGCTTGACGAAGGAATGAGCCTGCTCTGCAGGTTCTTTTATTATCTTATTTATCTTTATCTTATACTGGATGTGTTTTCCTGCTAATGGATGGTTGAAATCAACCAGTGTCCTTCCTCCTGTGACTGTCTTGACCGTGCCCATCATGCCGTCGATATTTATCTGAAGACCAGGGTATGGATTTATCTTCTGTGACTTGAATTTGGAGGTCGAGACGAGCTGTATAGCCTTTGCGCTCTTCTTTCCGAAAGCCTCTTGGGGTGTGAGATCAATCTCATGGGTCTTTTCTGTCTCAAGACCAGGAACCCTGGCATCAAGACCTGGCAGAAGATGCTCTTCGCCTACACAGACGACTGCCGGTCCGAACTCATTTCCCTGACCTGTCAGGCCTTCCTTTTCTGCAACATCCTTGTCTGTTGTGTCAAACACGATATTATCTTCGAGTTCTTTTCCTGTATATTCAATCTCAATGAAGTCTCCTTTCTTGATTTTCTCTGACAAATTAGATAACCTCCGACATATTCTCTTTAGAATTATTATATGAGAGTGTTTAAGAGGAGATTAGCCTGATATTTAAAGGTTTTGTTTGCTCTTTAGATACTCAAGAACCCTGCGCAGAACCTGCGGAATCGAGAGATCTGTGGTGTCTATCACAAGGTCATAGTTTTTCTTGTCTGTATAATCGAATCCATAGAGCTTTATCCATCGTTCCTTGTTGTCTTTCTCTCTTTTTAGCATGTCTTTTTTTCCAGTTTTTTCATCAGGATGAGATTCCTCTGTCCTTTTCTGGGCAAGTCTTCTCTTTACCCTGGTATCTATGTCAGCGTCAAGAAAAATCTTGATCGAGTCAGGTATGAACCTTGCGCCGAGCCAGGCATCCATGACAAAATTGTCCTTCATCTGGCCGATCTTTATCTGCTGCTGATCCATCATCCTGTCGTATCTCTTGTCCTTTTCTGCCAGCTTTCCGAATTCTGTTATAGAAATCTTCTTGTCTTTTGCAACCATCCTCTGCAAATCGCCGATGGAATAATGCTTGTAGTTCATGACCTTTGCTATCTCTTTTCCGATGGTGCTTTTTCCGGATGCAGCTGTACCACAGATGATAATTTTCATGATGTTTTTAGATGAAGAGCTTATATATAAATCTTTTTTTATCCTTTCTTAAGGCTCATTCCCAACAAAATTCAGCCTTTCCTGAGCAGATTCGATCTGCCTGGTATATGCTTCTTCGAGTCGTTCTGCATAATGGTCTCTCTTTTTTATGAAATCTCTTCTGAAGAGATAAACCCTTGCAACCAGGCCTGCGAATGCACCTGTGATTCCGCCAAAGACCGGATGTTCTTGTGTTGACCCTGCTGTTGTTCCAGCTATCGCTCCTACAGCTATCCAGTATAGGGTGTCCTTACTCGCTATCTTCCTCAAAGACTGCTGTGCTGCCCTTTTTCTGTCTGCCAGGCATTCTTCAAGAAGTTCTGAACAGCTCAGGGCATAATCCAGCAGAATGCTTCGCGCATCCGGGGGGATGTCATATTCATCCAACTTGGTGTTTATATCCAATATAGAAGGAAATTGTCCTATCCTTCGGTTATAGTCAATGACATATTCACCCACCGAGTTCAAAACAATATCATATTTGCTTTTTTCTTCCAGACCGGTAGCTGACAGCTCGATTCTCTCTTCAAGACCTGATCTGCTGTCTGTTATGCGCCCAGAGTTCTTCTCGATATGGAAGTCCATTTTATGGCTTGGTTGAGGTTTTGCATAAAAGTGTTTCGTATGAAAAACAGTAATCTTTAAAAACAAGGATGAAATTCACTTGGACAAGAAAAGAACTGATTTTTCTCTAAAGGAATGTGAGGTAGAAAAAATGAACAATCAAGTCCAACCAATTTTCATATTACCGGAAAACACACAAAGAAACACTGGCAAGAATGCTCAGCGAGTGAATATCTCTGCAGCAAAAGTCATCGCTGAGACTGTCAGGACAACGCTCGGTCCTAAAGGCATGGACAAGATGCTTGTTGACAACGTAGGCGATGTCATCGTGACAAATGATGGTGTCACAATACTAAATGAGATGACAATCGAGCATCCGACAGCAAAGATGATCGTCGAGGTCGCAAAGACACTGGAGGATGAGGTCGGCGACGGGACGACGACTGCAGTTGTCATCGCTGGTGAGATTCTGAAGATGGCTGAGGAGCTTTTAGACCAAAACATCCATCCTACTGTCATCGCAAAGGGATATGCCATGGCATGCGAGAAGTCGGTAGAGATCCTCAATAGGATATCAGAGCCTGTTACTGAAAGAGACCGAGAAACCCTAAAGAAGATCGCCATGACCGCCATGACCGGTAAAGGCGCTGAGTCAGCAAAAGAAAGGCTTTCCGGACTTGCTGTTGAGGCAGTTATGTCTATACTTGAAGTAAAAAACGGTGTCAAGAACTTAGACCGCGAGGACATAAAGATCGAGAAACGCATCGGCGGCAGCTATGATGATTCAGAACTCATAAACGGTATCGTGATAGACAAGGAAAGAGTCCATAGCGGAATGCCGACCTTTGTCAAGGACGCAAAGATCGCACTTATAGATTCTGCTCTTGAGATCAAGAACACTGAGATCGAGGCAAAGATACAGATATCTGACCCTAACCAGCTGCAGGCGTTCCTTGCACAGGAAGAGAGCATGCTGAAAGAGAAAGTGGACACACTAAAGAAAGCAGGTGCGAATGTCGTATTCTGCCAAAAAGGCATAGATGATCTTGTGCAGCATTTCCTGGCTAAGGAGGGAATAGTTGCGGTCAGGAGGGTGAAGAGGTCTGATATGGACAAGCTTTCCAAGGCCACCGGCGCAAAAGTCGTTACAAAATTAAGCGATATATCCAAGGAAGACTTGGGCTACGCCGGTACGTTTGAAGAGATGCAGGTCGGCGATGAGCAGATGAGCTATGTACAGGGATGCAAAAACCCAAAGGCGGTGACCATTCTTATACGAGGCGGAACAGAGCATGTAATCGATGAGATCAAGAGAGCATGCGATGATGCTATCGGAGACATCATTTCTGTCATCAAGACCGGCAAGGTGGTTGCTGGCGCAGGCTCAACTGAGATCGAGCTTTCCAGAGAACTGCGAAAGTACGCTGATTCTCTTTCAGGAAGAGAGCAGCTTGCTGTCAAAGCGTTTGCAGAATCACTTGAGATAATCCCAAAGACCCTGTCTGAGAACGCAGGTCTTGACCCTATCGATATACTGGCTGAACTCTCTGCTGCACACGATAAAGGTAGGAAATGGGCAGGAATAAATGTATTTACTGGTAAGATAATCGATTCATGGAAGGATGGGATAGTTGAACCCCTGAAAATCAAGACACAGGCAGTTACATCTGCTACAGAGGTCGCCAACATGATCCTGAGAATCGATGATGTGATTTCATCTGCTGAGTCAAAAGGCCAAGAGATGCAAGGCGGTATGCCTCCTGGTATGCCACCGGGAGGAATGCCTCCTGGTTATTGATTTTTCTTTTACTTTTAGGTTCCTTTTCTTCTTCGGGATTTTTTAAAAACGAAAATTATATATATGTTTAATCACAGAATTGTTTTAAATAGTCAAAATAATATAATTCAACCCAAAAAAGAAGGTGGCTACATCTATGGCGAAGAAGAAAACAAGTAAGAAGAAAGCGACAAAAAGAAAAGCCAAAAAGAAAAGTTCCCGAAAATCCAAGAGTTCAGGATCAGGCAAGAAGACAACAGTCAATAATCCAATGGTCAATATTCTCAATAAAAATATCAAGATACTAATTGAGCTTTTTTCGAAAGCAAATGAGCAGATGCTGGATTCTGGAGAAGATGAGATAATGAATAAGCTCAATAGCATCGAGCAGCAGAATGAGAAGATCGCCGATGGAATACTTGCCGTCGCTGACATGATAAATGAACTTAAAGGCCAGCAACATGAATCTTCATCAGATAGTCCTGATCTGGGATCAGAAGAAGGCTCTCAGGATAATGGTCAGGATGATCATGAAACTCAACAGAGTGTTCCTCATTCAGTCATCGATTCTGTGACTGCGCCACCTACTGCACAGTCTTCAGATGATGAGGCTGTACAATCTGAAAATCAGTCCAATGATCCGACAGAAGATCAGAGCGTGGCTTCTTCAGCTGGACAACCCAGCCTGCCTGGACAGCAAATGCCGACAATTCCAAACCAAGGTCAACAGCAGCCACAGACAACTGCACAGGCCTCTGCCTCGCAAAACCCAGGGATGGGCATGCCTGCAGAGCAGAATACTCAGGGAACTGAGCAGAATGCCCCTACTTTTCCCAGTCAGCAGAATCCACTTGAGCAGGCAAAGGAGGAGATGGCTTCACAGATCGGGCAGCAAGAAGGACCTCCTATGGAGATTCCAGAGCCTGCATCAGCTGAGAACAATATAGCTCCTCCTAACCCTCCTGAACAGAGTCAACCCTCTTCAGGGAATGATATGCCTGAGTTCGATATGCCTCCAATACAGAACAACCAGCAGGCACCTGACCAATCACAGAATATTCCTCCTCCTATGCCTGGCGCAGAAAATAATGCTTCAGGCGGTGTGCCTCCAAATATGCCTTCGCCTGGTCAAAATAACCAGCCAGAAACAGGAAACATGCCGGACTTCGGAGAGCCGAATGCTAATCAACAACAGATGCCTAATGATAATACTTCCTTTTCTGCTCCGCCACCACCTGATGGTCTAAGAGAGCAGATGATGGTAGACGACAAGGGACCTATTTCTTCGAATACTGCTCCACCGCCTTTTAATCCCAACCAGGGGCAGCAGCAACAGAGGCCGACCGGACCTCCGCCACCTCCATCTGATAATGGTTCTTTGAATCCTAAACAAGGAGACATCCCTGTTTTTCAGGCGCCAGGGTCTGAAGACAATAAAGACCAGAAGTGAATAGCATAATGCACGGCAGAAAATTCAACCGAAGAAAGTTTCTAAAATATCGAGCTATTCTGGCAAACCTGTATCTACAAAGAGATGAAGAAGAGCAAACAAGTGTTGAGCAGGATGCTTCAAAAGAAGATCCACAAGAGCTTATGGGTACTGAATCACATGGTAGTCAAAATGCTCAACATGAAGAAGGCACAGGACTAGTCTTCAATCAGGATCAGGTGGATGCCCTCAGAGATAAAGTCAACAAAAAAATACAAGAGCATAAAGAATCTTCAATCGAACGAAGCAGAAACCTGCATGCAGGACAAAGGAGCCCCGAAGAGGAGAATCCTAAAGAGCATGATGGACAAAAATATCCTGGGCCAGACAGGCAAACCATAGAGGAACAACTCAAAGAACAAGTTGAGGATTCTCCTTTACAGGCAGAACAGGGACAAGCATCTTCCGGGGAAAACATAATAGATTCCACTCTTGAGAAACTTGAATCTGAAGACAAGAAGAAAGAGTCAGAGGATGAGAAACCAGAAGATGATCATGCTGATATAAAAAAGAAACTTGCTGAGCAGCTCAAATATTTCCAGATAGATCTCGATGATATGGAAGATGAAGAATCAGATAGTGAGCCTCCTGAAAACCAGGTAATTGATGCTGAAGAAACAGAAACAAAAGCAGATGATGTAGATGAACAAGCAGATATTGAGGATCTGTCTGATGTTGAGGAACAACTCAATTCGCTAGAGAAAGCTGCAGGAGATATAAAAAAAGAAGAACTGGTCCAGGAAGAACAAGAACCAGATACTCAAGAGAGACAAGAAAGCAAACCAGATTCAGAAGTACACCCTGATATTGTTTCTGAATTCCAGAAAAAAATGGAGAATTCGATAAAGTTAGAGAATTCAATACTCCGAAAGATCAGAAATGAAGAAAAGAACCTGAAGGATATGAGAGAGAATTTTGAGGGCCTGGTCAAAAAGATTTCACAGATCAATTCAAAAGAGAGTTATGAAAGAAAGAAGATGAACGAACTCAACAAGAAGATCATGCAACTATCCTCAGATAAGAATATCGAGAAACAGGAACTGTCTGATGTATCTCATAGACTTGATGAATTGTTTCAAAAAGAACAGGAGAATGAAAAGATCGAGAAAGATATCTATGATAAGTTCGGAAACTCTCAAAAGGAGATGGAAAACATGGAACTTGAGCTTCAATATCTTCAGGAATTACAAGAGAAACTTTCAAAGGATCCTGATTACTCGGAAGAAAAACTTAATGATCTAAAGGGAAGAATCGTGGATTCCCAGAAAAAGCTCAGTAAATTGAAAAATTAAAAAAAAATCTGTTAAGAATTTTAGAGATCCTTTGCCATGACTGTCTTTCTGTTGTTTGATTCAGCCCTTGCGCAGGCATCCTTAATAAGTTCCTCGACTTTCTTATTAAGAGCGTCTGCCAAATCTCCACTTACATTATAACCTGATGCTACTTCCTTAATCTTTGCTTTAACTATTAACATCTTTTTTCTCACCCCGAGTAATTTTTGTTTTCAATCCAAAACCCAATTTCGGGTTCTTAGATATTGGGACCGCCTTATCAGTCCATATAAGCTAAAACGTCACTCATATTTAAAGTTTTCGTTGAATTATGGGATTTGAGCCTTTTAAAGCCTTAAATCTGGATGTCTTTTATAAATGTCGTTCAATCTTTCCTGATTCACCACATCTCCTGCGGTTTTATATGCGTTGTCTTATTTTTCTCCTTATTCTTTATACATTCATCACACATAAGCAAATTCTTTACGTTCTTTGGAAGA
This sequence comes from uncultured Methanosarcinales archaeon, assembly GCA_964390375.1. Classification (GTDB taxonomy): domain Archaea; phylum Nanobdellota; class Nanobdellia; order Woesearchaeales; family DSVV01; genus CAYMIF01. The sequence continues at coordinate 746 of CAYMIF010000051.1, read as the reverse complement.
AGGACCTTTTTGGAATGCTTGCTGCAGACAAATCTCTTGCAGGAATCGCATTTTGTCGGGGTCTGGCTTCCACAGACATAGCACTTGCCGTCCTTGTGCTGTATAGAACTCATCTTAGCATCTTATCGAGCCTGTCTGTGGGTTTTGCGTTTTTCTGGCCTTTCTGCTGCGGGTTTTGTCCCTGATTCTGGTTGGCCATCGCGACCAGATCCACTCCCAGCTTCTTTAGCTCTCCTACATGCATCTGCATAAGCTGCTCGACTATGCTTAGAATCTTTCCCATCTCTTCTCTTTCCTTAGATAAAGTATGAAGCGCTCCTTTATGAAAACCTATCTGTTCTTCTTTTGTCATATTCTGCTGCGGTGCAGCATCCTGTGCATTTTGTTCTGCCATGATCATTCTCCTCCTGTTATAAAAATTTCAATAAATCAATTCTTATTAGGAATTGGGTTAAGTATTTAAATAGTTTGCTGTTCTTTGGCTTAGTCAATTTTATGGTGCTAATTATTCCAGATTCGAGGCGTCGAATCCGCAATCCCCAGAACTCACCAATAAACCAGGGCCAAACGCCCATAAAAATCAGATTAGATATTGATTCGAAGCGGTGAGTTCTGGTCATCTGGGCCATTTGCTACGGCTGATTTTTTTGCTGTGCATATTCTTGCAAAATGGCAGCGGCTCTGCAGCAAGATCGTGACATGACGTGCAAGCAATCGTATAGCTTCGCAAATCCTTTTTGGCCTAG
>CAYMIF010000050.1:0-13786 GCA_964390375.1 uncultured Methanosarcinales archaeon | reverse complement strand
TTGCCTAAAGATATATATTCTCATGGCACAGACGGCTAGGATTTCATAATAGCCGCTTAATTAGAAAAATTTAAATAAATCAGAATCCGTAAAACCAAGTATCAATTAAAACGAGGTGCTCAATATGACTAAAGATTTTGTCTATAAAGTATACAAGGAACCAATCAAGTTCACAACAGAAGGAACCTACAAGAATCTGGAGAAGGTGATCAACAATCTCCCCAAGAATGAAGAATTCGTGCAGAGCGAAGCTACACCCACACATCTGCATCTGATAACCAAGAAATACAAGAAGCAAATACCTACAAAAAGATATCAATTCAAGATAATCCATATCAGACTGGAACTGACTGTCGAAGGCACATACAAGGATCTTCAGAGACATCTAAATAAAGTGCCTGATGCATGGGAACTTGTCGAGATAGAAAGCACTTTTCTGCATATGCACCTGATCCTGAGAAAAGAAATCCGATCAGGGAAGAAAGCCAAAAGAAAGGCTAAGAAAAAGAAGTAAATTATTTTTTATCTTTTTTTATCTGCTCATTCTCACAAGTGCTGATCTTTGGCCAGACCTTTATCCCGCAAGATGCATGAGTGCCCTTTTTTATACAGCAGAAGTCGCCAATTATGGTGCCTAACTCTTTTCTGCCCGAATCGTGCATGATGTCCTTGATCATCGTCGATATGCTGCTGCTGTCCTGCCTGCAGTTCTCAATAGATACGTTGTCTTCAACAATAGACCCAAAACCACAGACAGAAAAGCAGAAATCAACATCTTCTCCGATCCTGCAATCGTCAAATAATACTGAATTCCTTATCTTTGAGCCTTTTCCTATCCTGCAATTATTACCTATAGTCGTGTTCGGACCAATCTCCGCACCTGGACTGATATGAGAACCTTTTCCGATAATCACAGGACCAATAATCCTGGCTCCAGAACATACTGTAGAATCTACGCCGAGAACAATTTTTCCAGAAAGTGAGACTTCATCCTCAATCTTGCCCTGAAGACCGCCATTCGCCATCCTTTCCAGGAAAAACTCTGTTGCATCAAGTATGTGCCAGGGATAACCAATAGGAATGCAGTAATCCTCAACCACAACTACCTTTAGCTCTCTTTTCTTAGCATAAATAGATATCGCGTCAGTAACCTCATATTCTCCCCTGGGAGATAATGGGATCCTGTGAAGGATTTCAAATATTGAACGATCAACATAGTATCCACCGATATTCACTATCTCTGATACAAAATGCTTGGGCTTTTCGATTATCTCCTTTAGATATCCATCCTGTATAACCAGAGCTCCAAACTTGCTGGGATCTCTTACTTTCACACCAAGTATCGCGTTATCATTATCCAACGCTCTCTTCAAATCGTGATAAGAATAAAGGTCATCACCATTGAGAATTATCATGTCCGATTTGATATGCTTTTCTACCTGAAGGATTGCATGGCCTGTGCCTTTGGGCTCTTTTTGGTCTACATAAGTGAGTTTTATGCCCTGATAGCTGCCACCAAACCGCTCAATTATCATCTCTTTTTTATAATGAACAACAAGTATTATCTCATCTACAAGAGGCCTTAAGGCATCCATATTGTGCTCCAGAAGGGTCTTGTTGGCAATCTTGAGAAGGGGCTTTGGTCTGGTCTTTGTCAATGGGTATGTCCGCGTGGACTTCCCTGCTGCCATGATCACTGCCTGAGTCATTGGATTCACCGTTTATTTATATAGTTATTTAGAAGAAAACATCGTTTATAAAATTTGTCAAACCAAGGGCTATTATGAAATCCTATCCTACCTGCGCTTTTGGGAATGAATTCCCAAACCGGTGAGCAAAGCTCACAGTTTACGCCGCAGAGCAGCGAGGTTGGGCATAAAGCCCAACTAAAAATATTCACTAATGGTTATATATTCCGCCTGGCCCTACGCTCTGGCCCGCAGACCAGCCATGTAGGGCGTGCGCCAACCATAAATGGTTGGCTTAGCCCAACTGAGAATATTGCCTAAAGATATATTTTCTCATGGCACAGACGGCTAGGATTTCATAATAGCCCAAACCAAGGCTTAGTCAATTTTATTTTACCAATCATCTAAAGCCATCTGATACGCAGATTTTTCGACGTCTGATTTTCCGACGTCAGTGATTGTGCCTAAATGGCTTTTTGTATTGGATGAAAATCTTAACCTGGCGTGCAATCAATAATCTGGCTTTCCAAATCCTAATTAGCCTAGAAGATGATTAGCGCCTTGAGCCAGACTAAGCCTCAAAACAAAACCAGACAGCACAAAACTAAAATAGAAATAAAAATCAAGAAAGCTGAGCTTTCCTTACAATAGTCCTGAATTCTTTGGTCGCACTCAGCCTGCCTTCATCAAATCCGCCGGCATATCCTGCTGCAGGAAGAAAGTACCTTACAGGGCTGTTTGTGAAACTTCCAGGGGGTGCCTGTGCTATACCTGATCTGAAAGCATCAAAATGAGATTTCTTTGTGCCGACATAAGACTTGAACATTGTCCTTCGATAGTCATTGCCGTTAGCCCTGAGCTCATCTTTTGGATATGCACGTGCTTCAAGATAATTATAAGCTCCATCCGAATCCACAGGAGTCCATATCATGACACGATGAGGTTCATCCCCGATCAATATCTCATTATCATATACCTTGATTGAATCATCAGGTACAGACTTATTGACCTTTGTTTGGATCGCTTCGCCATAGAATGCCTGCATAATCGAAGGAAGATGTCTTCCTTGGTTCTCTAAGGTCTGCGAATTCTGTGCTAAAACTATCCCTTCACGTTCAACTGCATCTTCATAAGAGAAAATCTTCATTCCTGCAAGAGGTTGTTTTCCGCCAATAGGATACATACCATCGATGTCAGAACTGATATGAGTCCTCACTACTTCCCATAAATCAAGATCGCGTGATTTTCCACCCCTGCATGTGTATTGGGTGACCGGAACAACCAGACCGTCTCCTTCCTTTTTATACTGGTCAAGATCCAGAACCTGTATGACGGTCATCTCCATTCCTGGAGCCTCTAAAGATAAGACTGCGATATATCTTGCCTCGTCATTTGCAACAGCTTCTGTTCCCATGAAATCCTCATTATGACGAGTAGATATAATATTATCAAACTGGTTTCTTACCTGCCGAGAACGAGCTTTTGTGGATATATTTCTCGTATCATCTACGACCGGCAGAGATGCCTTTATCCCTGATTCAAGCTTTGCAAGCGGATCATAACCTTCCCTGAATCTTCCGTTCCATCCAAAAGCAGAACGTGAAGCCATATCCCTTATCCTTGTTTCGAGAGTCGAGAGAACCTGAGGTCCCTGAGACTCTCTAGCTGCTTTTTGCGCCTCTAAAGCCGCAAGCTCTTCTTTATATGCCTGGTGCAATCTCCTTGCTCGAGGAATTCCGTACCAGGCTCCGATAGCTGCGGATGTCGCAGCAGTTGCTCCTGCAGCCAAAACCTGTCTTCTTGTCCATGACATTTTAAAAAGGAGATTATTAGATTATTTATAAAGGTTGTGGTTTTGTAACTACTTGATAGTTGTTAAGAGTGGGTGTTTTTCTTTAGACTGATATTGCTCATGTACCCTTATGCCTACGCGATATAGAAATACTTTGAATTAATTTCAGTGCACTTGTCTCATGGACTGAGGGATATGAGCCAGAGGACAAAGAGAGATTATGGAAAGTATCACTCACTTTTGTTCCTTATCCGAGCTTGATAAAAACTCTTAATGAATACAGATTAGAGATTGAATGATATTTGTTTATCAGGATCGTTAAATCGACATCTAATTTTTTTAGATTTATAGGTCATTATCTTGATATTTAATATAATCAATTTTGAGTTATTATACTCAAAAAAGCATACCCACTACTTCAGTCGCAGGTCTTTATTTTTTTGGTTTAAATCATCTTTGGGAAACTCACAACTTTAGTTACGAGAGGATTTCATTTGCGAGGGTAGGGCCTGAATTGAAGCTGCAAAGTATTCTGAACGTTGTAATGCATTGCAATGCTCATTTAAATGCATTAGAACACGTTATAATGGGCATTAAAATGCATTGTAATGTGTTTTTGAATCTTTAAATAATATTGAACCAAATGGTGAGAGAATACCTAAACGACATGCATTTTAGAAGAAATAGAAGGTAAAATGAGGTAAAAACAACAGGAACAAGCATTATATCCATTGCATTACGAATATTTTCAACATTAGAAACATTTTCTTGATCGATAAAACAACATTGCAAAACAGCAAAGAGAAGGGTTGATAAGGCATTATAATGCATTTAAATGCACACCAAAAGGGATGAAACACACAAAGGGTTTAGAAAATCCTTAAGGTCACCCCCTACAAAAAAGGGAATTCATATAGTCTCCAGGTTGTATAATTTCTTTATCTTTTCCTTATTTTGAGCAGAAAAAAGCTTGGAGCCATTAGGAATCATGGCTTCTTCAACAAGGCCTTTCTTTTTCAGTGAGTTCATCACAACCCGTATAGTGTTTATGCTGTGGCCAGTCTTGCCGGCTATCTGTGAATAACTGATTGGATCTGGCTCGTTGAGCAGCAGATTGAGAAGTTTTTGCTCTGGATTGGTCAGGTCTGATGATCTTTTTGCAGAATCATGGGAAAGTGAGGGTTTATCTGCATCAATTACATCCTTTATCCTGTCTAAAAGCCTCTTTTCCATCTTCGCTTCCAGGCTTTTTAGCTCTGAATCCATGTCACTTCGCTTCTTATCAAGCAGTTCCTGGACCTTTGCAAGAAGTTCAGACTCATCAGGAGATTGCTTCTCCTCAATCATCTTGTGAAGCTTGAGGATATATTCGCTATATTTCTCTAAAGCCTCCCCAAACTGCGTCTCTATCCTTATCATATCCTCATTCTGCTTCTTCTGGTTCTTATACAGGTAATTTATCCATGTCTTAATCTTTGAAATATCTGTGATTGTGAATTCTTTATGCTGATTATGGGACTTATGAAGATTATGATGGGAAATATGCAGATTCTGGTGCGATAACTGCATATTCTTGTTGAGTTCATGCAGATAGCTTATCCACTTATTCTGATTGTCTATGTCCTTTCTCAGATTATGGAAAGAATGCAATATACGAGAATTAATACGGTCCAATTCCTGCAGGTCCTTTCCTTTCCTAGTAATCTTATCTAATATGCCCAATCAACACACCAAGACACTGAATAATCAAGTTATTATTTAAAGCTTTTGCCGGGAAAGTGAGATTTTATAATCTTTAAGATACTCTTAAACTGCTCTTGTTTTTTCAGATCCAATTCTGTCGTATCGATAACCATTATATCATGTCCCTGCTCATCTGCTTCATTCAGACAAACGTCGAATATCTCACAATCGATGTTCTCTTTTACTTTTGCTTTTGAATATCCTCGTTTCTTTAAGCGCGACCTCAGGCTCTTCAACTCACATTTTGTTACTATGCACAAATCAACCATTTCCGGGGAGACATAGTGACTCAAATGAGAATCTATAACCAACCCTTTTTTTGCAGAGGCAATAATCTTTCCAATCTCCAGAGAGAGTTTTTTTTCGTCCACAATCATAGAATCTCGTATCTTGTCAAATCCAAGCGACAAGTTCTTGTCAGAGATCAATTCATTTACATCAAGATATCTAAAACCAAGACCCTCAGAAATCTTCTTTGAAAGATCTGTCTTACCTGTCCCGGGTGTTCCGGTAACTATTATCACTATCCTGTCCACGTTACAACAACTTCATCTCAAATCTTCTGTATAAGCAGTTTCTGCAGCATATTTATCTTTTTTACCTCTTCCTCAAAAGCCTTTTTCTGCTGCACAACACGTTCGAATCTTCTCAATATATCGTTGACATGCTTTCCGACTATCATCGGGTCGCCATGGACCTTGAGCATATCGCCTCTTGTTATCAGCTCTTTTAGCTCAATCTTCATCAAAGAGACATCAAGCTCTATCTTTGTCAGGAAATCATTTATCTTGGTCAACAGCTCATAGGATTCACGAAACTTCCTGAAAAGCTCTGATGAGCGAGCAGAGCCCTTGTTAAAGTCTGTCTCTGCTGCCACAATCCTCTGCAGATTGTAGTCGTGGAACTCACTTATCTTGCGGTTGAGCATCTTGCTTCGATTGATGACATCCATTATCTCGTTTGACTGTACCACGAAATCCTTCTCGATCCTCTGCTTTATCGACTGAAGCTGAGAGACATGATTTTTTATCATCTTGACCTTGCTCCTACTGGATTCTAACTTGGATTCCAGATTCTTTACAGTCCAAATATTAGGTTCACCCATCCTGCAATCCTCCTTTACTATCTGCAGATTCAGACTTTACCTTTGACATTATAGAGTCTACCTGTTCCTGAGTCCAGCCGCTCGCCAACAGCCTCTTTGTAATCTGATCAATAGTAAATCCTTTCTTGAAACTCTGCTTTACAAAATTCATCAATCTTGAGACATATCTTAATTCGAGGTTCTTTTTGTGGTCTTCCTGCTTAGACTGCAGGGATTGTTCATCATCTTTAGAAACCGCAGAAGGTGCTGCATTCTGGTTATCGTGGATGCTGTCTCTCATCTTTTCAAGCTTTAGAGAAAGCTGATATTCCTCGTCAAGAATGTCATTTACCTTCCTCTCCTCCCTGTCAGCAACTTCTGATTTCTGTCTTATCTCTTCCAGGATGCGATTGAATACCTCTTCCTGCTTCTTAATCTTTGATTCGATGGACATTATCTTACCTATAAATGAATTATACTGCTCTGCAATCCTTTTTTTTAAATTCCTCTCATCTGCTTCATATCTTCGTATCTTATCGAAATTAAGCTGCATGTCCTTTACCTCGAAATCGACATCCAACTCAAGCTTCTTAAAAGCATTCTTAATCTTTTGAATGGTCTCTGTCTCGACATCTAGTGCAAGAGAGATGCTCTGTGCACGCCTGAGAAAATTTTCCTTACGATGCACGAACTCATCTGTCTTCTCTTTCTTCTTATCCTCAGTCATGCCCTTGAACACAAGAAACTCATTAGTAAGAGAATAGTCTGCATGAATAAGGCCCTCATTCTCAAGAAAATCAGCCCATTCCTTTATCACGTCCTCAGGTACACCTAATCTCTTTGATGCTTCCTTGACAGAGACTTTTCTTTTGGTCTTAAGAAGCATGACGAGCTTATCTACACCTGTCTGTATGTTCTCCAAATCCTCTGTGAGTTCTTTTTCCAATGCCATTGTCCTTTTTTGCTTATATTGAAAAACAGCTGTCTCTTTATACTATCAGCTAACTTAAATACTTTTAGATGGAATCCTTTAAAAGGTTTTATATTAACTTTGAAGTGATATTGCTAATTTATCTTTTTTTGTCTGTTAATCATGCCTTTTTAAGCTTCCATATCAGAAAATAAGGGATTCTTTCATATTTCCTCTTCCCTGGCGGCATCTTATCTTCTGATGTGCATTCTTTTTCATTATCTATGATAAATCCAGCCTCCCTAAATAAGGACTCATAAAAACCTTTCGGCCTCCTATAATATATCACCGGTATCGTTTCTTCAACCTTGACTTCCATCTGTTCCTGATCAATCCCAGGAGTTGCCTTGTCAATCTTCCAGTGTTTTGGATGCATTATCACTATTATTGCTGACCCTCCTGGAACCAAAAGCCTAGAAATCTCCTTGATCGCTTCCCTGCAATACCTCGTCACATGCAAAACAAGGACACACACGACAAGATCAAAGGATGAATCAGGCAGCATCACCTTGTTATCCTCAATAAGCAGGTATCTTATATTTGAAGCCCTCTTTTTTGCTAGCTTGAGAAATCTTTCAGATATATCGACCCCTGTGACCTTAGCACCCATCCTTTGGAGACTTTGACAAAGCCATCCATCGCCGCATCCATAATCCAGAACCTTTTTATTATAGACTTTTTGAATAGAACGAAAAAGATGGGGCAACAGAACTTTCTGACGTATCAGACTGCCAGAAGATTCCTCCTCTTCTATATCCTTTGCGTAAACAGAGGCTACCCTGTTCCAACGATCCTTTTTTGTATCCATCTCAATAAACATATGTCTGCCCTTCGGGCTTGAATATCTTCTTAAAAAGATGCACGAAGAACTCTTCCTCCACAGTTAATCCCGTGGATATAAATGCCTTTGCCAGTTCCACACCCGCGCCATCAAAATCCGAATCTGTCTTGAAACGCAACAGACTCCTGAGCGTGGAATCACAAAGAAAGTCGTTGTTTATCCCGAGTATTATGGGCTTATCCTTGTGCCTGACCCTGCATGTCCTGAGATCTACAGAGATATCGTCATTCGTCATCAACATATTCTTCTTATGATCCTGGGAAAAGCCATAATTGCCCAGCTTGAACTTGAGAAAATCGACCAGCATCTCATAAGGCCTGGTCTTACGAAGATACAAATCTGGATATTTCAACGATTCGATGAATCTCCTGTCATCCTGCTCCTCTAAGAAGATTATCCTTCCGAGATATTTGCTCACTTTCTGGCGAGCACCCTGACCTTTCTTCCAGCTGTTTTTTACAAGATAAGCATAATGATTGTTCTTTATCAACTTTTTCCTGATGAACATAATCATTAGGCACCATATACTGTTTATATATTTTTCTATATTGGTTTAATTATTATTATCGCTTTTCTGTAAAAATTACTATGTTGACAATTTTTCAAATTTTTTTTACTCCACCTGGCCTCAAGCATATATTTCATAGAAAAGAGAAATAGAATGATGTGAGAAGACTCACTTTTTCTTGGAGTCTTTCTTATCTTTTTGCGATTCTTTTGGTTTTGAGTCGTTCTGGTCTTTTTTCTTCTGGTCTTCGGATTTCTTGTCTTTCTTTTGGGTTTTCTGCTCCTGTTTTTGTGAATCCTTCTTGTCCTGCTTTTTCTCCTGCTCTATCTGCTTCTTTGTCTTCATCTCGTCAGGCATCCTCTGGGACATCTTCTCGTATTCTTTTTGCCCTTTCTTGAGTATCTTCAGAAGCTTCTTCTTTGACCTTGCGTTCTTGACTTTTCGGGCCAGCTTGTCGTTTTTTAGGGCAGTCATTATCCAGTCAGCAAATTTGTTTTCATCACCCTTAACATAATGAGCAAGGGTCTTGTCATCTATCTTCTCTATCTCCTCAATTAACATTGGGAGGTTTGTTATGGTCTTGTTGTCAAGCGTCCTGAAATAGTTCTCTTTTGCGACATTCCTTGATATAAGCAAGAGTTCATGGTCATCAATCTTCTTCATCCTCTTCTTCATCTCTTTTCTTGTGATGTAGCCCGAGAATATGAGCATGAAATATTTCTTGTGCAACTTGTGGACCAGGACCATCAGGGCAAAGAACAGCAAAGCATACCCGAGCATGAGATAAACCTCATCAGATATCTGAGCAAAATCAAACTTATCAGGATATAAAATCGATTTTTTCAGGATGTCTGTTGATATCACAAAAGGATTAAAGGTCCTAATCAGCTCTGCCTTGTCTGCTGCCAGATTCTCGAGAGGCTGGATAAAATCAGAGATAAATAGGAAAATAGAACCCAAAGCAATAGACACCAAGGTAGATGTCTCTTCACTATTCAGGATGTTTCCGATCGACATACCAAGGAAACTGAACAGCGTCGAAGATGCAAAAAAGATCATAAGCGAAGGCCATGGATTTGCTATGAATCCTGCAAGGATGTCGTTTATGACAGACAGATCGTATGGGATATAAGGGATGACAGAAAGAATCTTTAAGAAAACGAACAGAATTATCATCTGTATTGTTATCATGCAGATTGTCGTAAGATAAGCTCCCAGAAGGAATGTAAAGTCCCTGGTAGGGGTCACGAAATTCCTGAAGCTTGCTGTTGAACTCTTCTCCATCACAATCATCGTGGATGAAAGAAGCATGGTTATGAACATTATTATCATGATTATCAAGAAAGGCATCATGAAGATGAAATTATTCTTCTCGCTCACGACTTCATCTATCGAGCTCGTATAAGGCCTGGCAATAGTCTTGTAGTCTGTCTTACCTGCATCTGCGATTGTCGATGAAATAAGACCCAGTGAATCCAAAGCAATAACCATATTCGACCTGCTTTCATCCAGATCATCAATCACCTTGCCTAACCGATTCAGCTCCTCGTCTCGGTTATCCCTAGCTGATTCGAAACGCTCTTCCACGTCCTCCAGCTGATCATCAATCTTCTTGAGTTCTGGCGTGATGAGGTTTGCATTATCCCTGGTCTGGTTAACAACCTTCTGGAAATCCTCAAGATATTCCTCTGTGTCTGTCTCCATCTCAAGCTTGAATGCCTCCATCTCTGTCTGAAATGCTGTGATTATCGCCAAGTCACTAGAAGAGATGTTTTCTGAAAATCCGCTCAACATATTATCTGACTTGCCGTCTGCATCATCACCGCAATCCTCAAGCTGGTTGATGCCAGATATCCCTTTCTCCTCAACATCCTCGACGCTTGAGAATATAAGTTTAGCCCTGTTGTGGACTCCGTCCATATCAACCTTATCAGCGTCAAACGAAAGATCTATACCTTCTATATTCACTGATATGTTTTTCAATCTGAGAGACTGGTTCAGTGTGTCCAGAACAACCTTATTGAGTACTGGGATGGTCTCCATGACCTCTGCCTGGCTCTTGTTGCGAGACTGCTCTGCTTGCTTGGACATGTTCTCTGAAAAACGTTTTGCTATCTGCTCATATTCATCATCTATCTTCCTGATTATTGAATCATAAAGATTCCTTTTGCTGTTGTCAACGTGGAACACAATCTCGTTTACCCTGCCCTTCTGGATGACCATGTTTGGTGGAAATTCTATGCAGATGTGGATGTTGCCTGCTTTTATCTCCTCCAGACAATCGTCCAGACTTGCCTTGAAATGAGTTACAGTAAAATTATTATCCCTTAGATTGAAGGCAAGATATCTGCTCAGATCAGAAGGCTGATCAGAGTACCACCCCACATTGATCCTCAGAGTAGATGTATTGCTGTATACTAAAGCCACCACAAGAAGTATGAACAAAGGCCCAAATATCAGGATAAGCGCTGATATCTTTGACCTGAAAATCAGCTTGAAATTCTTCAGCATTATACTTACTATCTTCAACATCTTGTCACTTCTCCTTGCTCGTCTGCATAAGGGACTCAAGTACCTCCTTTAAGGAAGGCTTGTTGACTGATACATCTATCAGTATTTCGTTTAGCTCTTCTATTATGTGCAACACCTCATGCAGGCCCCTTTCTGCTCTCGGTGTATGTATAACAAGCTTGTTATCTTCTATGAACATCTTCTTGATATTGAGGGTCTCATACTCTTTTTTTAGCCTGCGTATCACCAGATCATATTTTCCGGGTGAAGTCTCAAGCTTTATCTCTTCGTTCTTTGAGTAGAAATCCTTTATCTCATCAGGAGTCCCTGCCTTTAGAATCTTTCCCTGGTGAAGGATGCCTACCCTGTCGCAGAGATGCTCAAGCTCATCCAGGAAGTGCGATGAAAGTATTATTGTCGTTCCTTTCTCATTGATGTTCTTAATCAAAGTCCACATCTGCTTTCGCAAGAAAGGATCCAGGTCTGAGGTCGGCTCATCCAGTATCAATACCTTAGGGTCATGAATAAGAGCGCATGCTATATCCAGGCGCTTTGCCATTCCACCGGATAGCTTAGATGAAAGCAGATTACGGTATTCATAGATTCCCATAAGCTTTAACAGTATCTCTGAATTGGTCCTCCTAATATCCTGAGAGAGATTATATAATGTCCCGAAATAGCTCAGGTTTTCCAGGCAGTTCAGCTTCCTATAAAAAGATGGACTCTGAGCAGCAAAACCGAATATCTTCTTGACATCAAAGTCATTCTTATATACAGAACGATACTGGGCTTTCTCGTCCAGCTTGTATTCCAGCAGATGCTCAAGCTTGAATAGGACATCGCCGTATTCTGGCCTAAGAAAACCAATGATAGCATTCAGAAGCGTTGTCTTACCTGAGCCAGAAAGCCCTATTATACCAAATATCTCACCAGAAACAATATCGAGATTAACATCATCCAGAACAATATTCTTTCCGAATCTCTTGGTGATATTCTTAAGCTTGATTATAGTATTTGTCATCCAAACGAATCTAAGGAATTCTATTGTTTTTAAATTTGTTGGTTTCACTTAGAAGTGGCATTTTTCCTATGGATGAGCAGATCGAGCAGGAAATACACGATGATCGCTAATATGAATCCGAACAGAAACCAAAGAGCGATGTTCGGCTCAGATGCTGGTTGAGGGCAGGGGAGCTGCGGAGGACAGGTTATGTTGGCCATGCATTGGTTTGTCACATTGAGAAATCCTGAAGCATTTTCTGCAGGAACTGCCTGAAAAGCTCTTGGAACCGAATCAGCATTCTCCACTGCCGTCTGCTTCATTATTTCAAAGAAGCCGCCTGCTGATTTATGCACTATCTCCTCTTCGGCCATGTCTGCTGCAGGAGTGACCATGGCCCTGATCTTGTCCTGGGGGACAACGGTTGATAAGAAGCTGGCCGGCCTTCGAATCAGATAATCGTAGACCTGTATTGCTCCTGCGATTGCCAGGCCGATTATTCCGACAGGAAGTATCTTTCTCAGCTTCTGGTATAGTGTCTCAGGAGCTTCCTTTGGCGCTATTATCACGTATTTGTTCGCTATAGAATAATGATTTACCTCCTTTCCCTTGGCTGAGTAATGGAATTCGTCGACATTGACCAGCTTTGCCCTGACCAGAGCCTGGAGATTGTAGTGAATCGTGGATATCGGTATCTTGAGATGCTCTGCAAGGGATGATTCTGTTGCGTCCTTGACGTTTGCGAGGTAGTCCAGAATCTTTCTTGAGGTGTCGTTTGTTATGACCTGAGCAAGCTGCTTGGACTCATCGTCCTTCAGATTCAGGAGTATGAAGTTTTCCTTTGGCATGATATACTGGTGTGTGCAGGGTATATATATGGTTTATCATAGTTTCAGATTGGATTGAAGTGAAATCAGCCGAAATAGCTTATCTCCTCTGAGAAAGAGGATTTCTCTGTCCAGGATGAGCGGAGCTTCTCTATTATCTGCCTGATCTTTCCTGAAAGACCAGGCCATTCCTGCATGACAGATGATATGAAAGCAGATAGGTCCTGTTCGTTGTATTCTATCCCTGCTAAAACTGAGTCATGGAGCATTATCTGCAGCTTCTTGAAATGCTCAAGAATCTCTGTCTTGTCGTGCTCTGTGAATGCCTTGCTCTCTACCAGGGTTGCAAAGGAATGATCAGGGGAGACTATGTTTTCCAGCAGCTCTGAATATTTCTGGATCTTTTCTTGGATTTTCTTTGCTATTGCCAAGAGCGGGAACGCTTCGTCCTCGTCTATGGATGCTATCTGGAAAAAACGGTTGAGAACCTCGAATTCTGGCAGCTGCTGCTTTTGCCGAAGGTTATTGTAGATTTCCTGGAATGACATTATCGAAGATGGATTGAGAGGTGGAATTTAAATGTTATGCATTTTATTACTCAAACAATTTTTCAAGGTTTTTTAGTCCTTCTGATATCTGAGCATCCGTCTATACCGGCTATTATGAAATCCTATCCTACTTCACCGATGTTTCACATCGGTTCCGCCTGGCCACGAGAATATTTACTATTGTAAATATTCTCTCTCATGGCACAGACGGCTAGGATTTCATAATAGCCGTCTATACCAAAAAATTAAAAAAACTACAAATATTTATAGAGAT
>CAYMIF010000049.1:0-14067 GCA_964390375.1 uncultured Methanosarcinales archaeon | reverse complement strand
GATACAAAGTACCACTCGCAAGATACAATTGTGCAAACAATTCGGTTTAGTTCAGTTTCGAGGCTATTATGAAATCCTATCCTACTTCACCGATGTTTCACATCGGTTCCGCCTGGACACGAGAATATTTACTAATGTAAATATTCTCTCTCATGTCACAGACGGCTAGGATTTCATAATAGCCTGTTTCGAGGCTAAGTAAAGTTTGTGGTGCTAATCATTTCAGATTCGGGCCGTCGAATCCGCAATCCCCAGAACTCACCGATAAACCAGGGCCAAACGTCCATAAAAATCAGATCAGATATTGAATCGAAGCGGTGAGTTCTGGTCATCTGGGCCATCTGCTACGGCTGATTTTTTTGCTATGCATATTTGTGCAAAATGGCAGTGGCTCTGCAGCAAAATCGTGACATGACCTGCAAGCAATCGTATAGCTTCGCAAATCCTTTTTGGCCCAGAAGATGATCAGCACCCTGATTCTGACTAAGCCTTGTTTCGAGTGCTTGTCTAAAAAGTCATGATGCTGTTCTATTGTATTATCAAAAATACAATATCACAAATAAAAAGAGCAGTGCGATTATACAGCAGGCCGGAAGGACTGCCAGAGTCCTTGCGGCAAATGCCAGGCTCATCCTGTGCAGCTTTATCATCACTGAGAGCTTGAGCAGGAAAGCATGGCACAATGCCAATGTAAAGAAAAATATCAGCAGCGCTGACACAACCGGCGGAGGAGACAGAAAAGAGCTGAATCCAGCGCTTCTTGAAGCATACACCATCATAGTCATGTGATACCAAAATGAGATTCCAATCAAATAATAGAGGGATACGATCGTCGCGACAGTATTAGCCTTGAAAGTCGCAAGATATCCTTTGTGCTGCCTGAATATGAATATCCCTATGTGATCCACTGCAGATGCAAAGAAAGGAACAGCAAGGATGATCAGCATGATCAATGGGAATCCTATTATCTGATATACGACCGGCAAAGGCCTTGCTGGTGAAGATATGATCATTGCTATCGAGAAGACCATGTTCAGGACAAGACATATAGCTGCTATCACCTCAAGCCTGACCAGTAGGTTTGAGTGGCTGTAATCATTGAAATCAATGTAGAAATACCTAAACACATTGTATGTCACTGGCATGGACTTCTTTTCCTGATCCTCTGCCTGCCTGAAATTGTCTGCATAGTTCATCGAGAACATGTCTGCCATTTTCAAAGTATATTGTAGGCTCTTGTATATAAATCTTCTTCATCAGATGGCTAGTATGAAATCCCTGCCGTCTGTGCCACGAGAATATCTATGATATGCAGCAGACTCCATACTATGTCTTTTATGACATACTCCAGACTCTACTGGTCGCCCTCCTCCCTATGATATCCCAAATCTTTTTGGATTCTCTTGTTCCTAAACCCCTGTAAAAACCCCAAAGTTTAGATCGTGGAGGTGATCTTTTTTAAGAATCCGTATCATCAGACACCTGACCTGTTATGTTTATTGTCAAGCGTCTTTAGGAATGATTCCATCGGAGCTCCGTCAGCAAAATAGGTGCCTGAATCAAATGCCCTTCCAAAATCATGCCCATGCGCATAAGCTGCTATCCTGGCCCGCCTGAGATAGCTTTGGATAGGCCTGAAGAAATCTGTAGTCACCTCTTCACCATATATCTTTTTCTTTCCGACAAAGAGTATTGCATCTTTTACCTTTTCCTTCGTGATGAAATCATAGACTGGTACCTTTTTAGTGTAATAGGCAGACATCCGAAGACGAAGCTTGGCAAGTTCATCTTCGTTGACATGAATCAGGCCTGCCGGAATGATAACATCCTGATCAGCTCTCACATTGATTATCGCTACATCTACTGGCGGAGCAGCATCTGGATAGATATGAATCTTTCTCGGCTTCAGATTGAAGATGTACTTATGCTTTTTTATCCAGACTCTTTCATAGTCCCGCGGCAGGATGGTTTTTGCAAGGTTTTCTGGATTAAGCAGAGTCCCGTAGCATAATACTGGGATGTCTTTTTCCATGTGATGTTATTTTTTGCATAATTTATAAATTTTTCTTATTATCTATGATTTGATGAAAAATCTTCCGGGCAACCAAAGTAATTCCCGCATCTCGATAAAATTATGCGGTTTTTTTTGGATAACAGATTAGAATTATCTTTCGTATGTGGAATCCATGCAATGGAAAAATCTACTTCCCGGCCTGATCCTGCTTTTGTTCATAGCATCGTGCGCAAAGCCGATCCCTTATGAAGCATCAGGAAGAATCGATGTTTATTTCTGTCCAGAACACAATTGTTCCAAAGAGCTTATAAGCCTGATCAGAATGGCGAATGTATCCCTTGAATGCGCTTTTTTTGAACTTGAGGATGAAGCAGTGATAAGAGCGATTGAAGCAATGGACAGAGAGGTCGAGACAAGGGTATTTTTAGATGAGAGGAACCGGCTGGATATGAATCTGGATATCGATGGGATGAGATTCGATGAGAGTTCATCCTATTCCCACAACAAGTTCTGCATAATAGATGAAAGCATTGTCTTTACAGGAAGCTATAATCCGACGGAGAATGGCGCCAACCTGAACAATAATAATATTGCAGTGGTATTTTCCCATAACCTTGCTGGCCTGTATTCAGAAGAATTCGATGAGCTGTATCTTGGCGGTCCAGACAAAAAATCCAGATTCAATGTGATGGTTATAGGAGATGCGAGAGTTGAAAGCTTTTTTTGCCCTGATGAATGCGGTGGCAGGGATGCAGCCGAAATACTGAAAAAACTTATCAGATCAGCAAACAATACGATTGAGGCTGCAATGTTTTCATTCACGCAGGATGACCTGGGTGAAGAACTCAGAAAAGCAAGACAAAGAGGAGTTGAGATAAATGTCTTGTTCGAAAGCCTGCTTGCTAAGGGCAGAGGTTCTGAGTTCCAGTCTTTTCTTCGCCATGGGATATGTGCAGAGACCGATGCAAACAAAGGCATGATGCATCATAAGTTCATGATAATAGACCGATCGATTGTCATCACCGGCAGCACGAACTTCTCGCATAATGGCCTTTTTACCAATGATGAGAATATCCTGATCATACACGATAAAGCTATTGCTGAAAAATACTTCTCTGAATTCTGTCTTCTGGCTGATCACTGCATCCCTGGTCTTGGAAAGAATAGTGGCTGATCTTTTTTTTTGATTATTTGCGCGTTGACTTTGCCTATATATATGTGTATCAATTATCCATGAGCGAACTAAGTTATTTTTTTTCTTTTCACTCTTTTTGCATTACAGAAAAGTATATAAAGGAGATGTTCTCCAATTACTAAGAAAAGAGTAATTATTATCAAAAAAATTTGATGAGAGGGTAAGTATTTAGTTGTTTTGTATTTCAAAACGAGGTGTTTGGGTAAATGGAATTAAATAGAAATCAACATAAACAGAAATCTGTAAACAAATTTGTTCTTGTGGCTGTGATGCTGACTGTTTTTCTTTCTGTTTCTGTCTCAGCAGAGATATTGGTCTTCAACATAAACAGCATAGAATACACTTCCGGAGAATCCGCGAGGTTGTCTGGTTATCTTTATGACAACAGCCAGTCAGGAATCAACGATTCGGCAGTAACGATATACCATAACGTGTCGGATACGAGCTATACAGTATACAGCTCTTCTGACGGATATTTCGAGAAATATATAACAAATCTCACCGCAGGCGACCACTATGTTTCTGCAAACACCTCTCAATCCAACAAGACCCTCACTTTTTCTGTCTACCCTGCTACCCAGACCGTCTCATATAAGATAATATCCGATTCCCTTGAAGTGCCATTCTCAAACCCTATCCTCAACTTCACTGTGAAAAAATATCTCGGTTCTTCACTCTCATCAGACAGCTATTCATATTCTGTTTTCTACAACAACGGAACCGAGCTTGACGGGCTTGCCGGAACCGGCACGAGCAATGCTGCTGAGGTAGTCGTGCTGCCGTCAGAGGTCGGCCAATATAAGATTGTCATAGACCAGAAAAAGAGTTTCAAGGCAACAGTATCAAAGTTTGATCTCTCGTTCAAGATAACAGACGAGGCAGGCTCTGATTTCATAGACATATTCGAACCCAATGATATTGCATATTTCAGGGTAGAAGGATACTCAAACGGACAGAAGATAACAAATGCGACAGTCAGTGCCAGCATAACAACTCCATCAGGAACAAAAAGGACTATACCTTTCACAGAAGAAAGCGGCCTCTATAAAGGCAACACCAATGTGACTGAGTCAGGAACTCCGTTGCAGCTGACAGGCGGGGACTATGAGGTCGAATTCACGATGCAGGACTCGTCCAACAATGAGCAGCAGGCGACAGCCTTCTTCACTGTATTCGGCATCGATGTTGACATTAGTGCAAGGTCAAGGAAGCCGTATCAGACCGGCGAGCTTGTCGAGTTCGAGGTCATTGTCAGGAACCTGGAAAACGGCAACCTGATCGACCATGATGACGTGACATATTATCTTGAGCTTGAGCATGACCAGAAGACATATGATGTTTCAGGCATAGATGCTTCTGCACATACAGATTCAACCATGACGTCACTGTTCAACATGACAGTTCCTGCCTCAACGGTCCTGGAAGACGGTTGGTACACTCTTCGGGCAAAAGCTTCATACTCTGGCAAGACTGGGATAGGTGAAGGTTATTTTGAGATAATGAATACTGAGGTCTTTATCGACCTGACAGATAATTATGGGGATTTTCGGGACCTTTTTAAGCCAGGAGAGCTGGCGAGAGTCAACTTCGACTCCTCTGAACAGATAGACTTCATGGCAGTTGAGGTTTACGACAGCAGCGGAGTTCTGAAGACCAGCACGAACTCCAGTTTCAGCAATTCGCAGGAGGGCTATGCACAGTTCAATGCGCCTACGAAACAAGGGGAATATATAGCAGAAGTCGAACTGACAACAGATCAAAATGAGACTGTATACCGAAACAGGTGGTTTAGGGTCCAGAATTATTTTTCATTCCTGGATGTCAAAGACCTTAATAATGATTTTCAGTTTACGCATGTGCCAGGCGAGAAGTTCCTGGCAGAGATCAATGTATTTGATATTGCCTCAGAAAGTGCAGTCGATCTCACTGATTTTGTGGTGAAATTCGACAGGATAGTAAATGAAGAGACCCAAAGCGAGAATACAAATATCGTGACTGTCAAGAACATGCAATACAGTGATTCTGCAAACGGCAGGGTGGTCTATAATATAACTCCGCCTAATCTGGATTCGTCGATCTACAGGATTGAATATACCCTGGTAGATTCTGACGGAAGCAATTACAAGGGCCAGGGTTGGTTCGGGATATCAAACTTCAATGTGATTGTCAATACATTCGATGAATCCGGCCAGCAGAAGAAAAGATTCGCGTCAGGCGATTCAATTAATGTTTCTGTTAATCTTACTAACAGTGCCAGCGGGACTGCCACGATACGAAGAGAATTTTTCGATCCAGTGAGCTTTACTGTGACTGATGGATATGGATCAACGCTTCTTACATCAGCTGACGGAGAGCTGCCATCCCAGTCAGGATTTTTCCCTTTCGGAACAGAGGTCGTGACTTCAACTGGAGATACTGGTTTCGGCGACGGTTTCTTCGAGATCAGAAACCTCAATATAAGGTCTATAACTGTCAGAAACAACGGCAAATTCTCTCCTTCCTCAGATATAGAAGCCGGAATTGTGGTAGAGAAATCAGGAAGCCTGATATCAGGTGCAAATGTAAGTCTTGACAGGCTTGTTCGAGCCAGGGACATGTATGAGATACCTTCTGTCGATTATGAGGCAGATCTTACCAATTCAAGAGGCCAGTCAAACCTGACCATAAATCCTTCTGCAGATCTTCAGCCAGGAAGATATTTCGCTGAGATCATGGCGCATATAAACGGAAGCAGGGTGTATGATGGCTTCGGTTTTGAGATTGTGGAAGATAAGATAATAATATCTGTGAATGATGAGGATTCATTGTTCTCTTCAACAGATAATATAGAGCTGAATGTCAAGGTCACCTACCAGAATGATACTCCTAAAAACAATACTCAGGTGAATTTGACCGGACTTCTTAATTTCAATACCTGGTCACGTGTCGCAGCCTCAAAATCCGCAACAACCCAGTCAAATGGCGTGGCGACTATTACTATCTCTGCAGCTAATTTCAATTCAGCAAAATATGCGCCCATATTCACAATCGAGGGCATGAGTGAGACGGTTGTCGGATTCGGTGACGGAGAGTTCGAGATCCTTCCTTTCTCTGTCAGCATGGATTTCAATGAATCATCCAGCACATTTTCTGTGAATGAGGATATAACCTTGAACATCACTGCTACTGGTACTGTCTCAGTCACTGCTACTGTTACTGATCTTGATGACATAGAGCATGATGTAGACTATTCCTACTCATCAGGAAGACTCAAGCTTAACAATGATCTTGAACCAGGAGAATATTTTATTGAAGTCACTGTCACCCAGAGCTCAAGCACAAGGACCAGGACACTTTGGTTTGAAGTTATAGCTCCTGAGATAGAGCTGGAGCCGTTCGTTGACGTGACTTTTGCTGAGGATGATATACTAAACATATCATATAATGTGTTTTCAGTATCAGCAGAAGGATGGCAGCAGGCAAGCGGCGAGGTCAATATGACAAGGATAGAGAATCTTTGGACAGGAAACATAACAGAAGTCGGAGTCAATTTCTCGGCGAGCGGCAGCGGTAACAGGACCTTGAACCTGGCAGATTATTCTCTTGCCAGAGGAGATTACCTGCTTTTTGCTGAGATGACTGAAAATCCTGATTTTGAGAGCAATGTTTATTTCAGGATAGACAAGGATGTCACAATCAACGCAGAATCGCAGGTCAATCTGGATAATGTCTCTATAATCGTCAATACTTCCGGATTATCAAGCCCGGTCATCTATCTTGACTCATATGAAAATTTCGATACATTCACATATACAGATCTTGGAAATTCTGTAAACCAATCAGGTGCTGACGCTTCTCTTAACCTGAGTTCACTTCCTAATGGGTTCCACAGGTGCACAGTCAGGATAGTGGATGGAGCAGATACATTCTGGAGAGATGTGTTCTTCGATATCAGAGTAAAGGATGTCGATATCGAAGGCCCTGAATCAGAGAAAGTAGGTACAGAAGTGCAGTTTAACCTGACACACCAGGGCACCACGAATACCAATTTCTGGCTGATTGACCAGTTCACAGGAATGGAGGTCAGGGCACCTATTCCGATAACTGAGGCAAATACCACTATCAACCATACATTCCAATACCCAAGCCAGTTCATGTATTCATACGGAGCTACAAAATGGGATGCTTTTAAGAATTCAGATTTCCATGATTTCATCGATATAATAGAGACCGGTTTCGTGGTCTATTGGCCGCACGGAAACAACAAATATATCCTGAGCGGAGGACAGAATTTCACGTTCGGTGTCGAGTCTGATCTTGCAGATACCAACATGACATTGAGGCTCAAAAGCCATTTCACCGGCGAGAAGATCGAATGGACAAACCTGAGCACTCATTCAACGCCTGGCACGAACAAGACCTTCACTTTCGATCTTGATGACGGACTTGGTCTTGGAAATGGTCCTCACGATGTGGAGCTCGTGCTACAGGACGGGTCAAGCGAAAAACCAAGAAGATTCTTCTTCATCGATATCTTCCCTAATGCATATGATATCTGGTGGTGGAACGACAGGTTCGAATACAAGCCAGGAGAGATTGTCAACATGAAGATTGAAGTTCGAAATATCACCAACAACTGGATGAAAGAGAATCCGGATTCAGTAGATCTTCTATTCCTCGACGATCCATGGGGGAGTGCGGTTTCGCCTAGTCCTACACTCAACGGAGACGAATACAGTTTCAGTGTAGAAAGCAGCTGGGCATCAGGCAATTACCATGGAGAAGCGAACATATCAAGAGGAGAATATTCAAATATCGTGCCGATAGATTTTTTCGTCAAAGGAAATGACAATCTAGAGGTATTCCATTACCAGGATAAATGGGACTATGAGACGACTGAAAATTTCAGCATGACAATTGATGTCAGAGACAATGGAGTTCCTGAGCCGAACGTATCTGTCTCACTTGTCGGGTTTGAGAAATGGGCAGAGAACTGGAATGAGACTCCGACAGATTTTCTTGGCCTGCTTTCATACAACTATACCTTTAGCCCTGCTAACAAGACAGATGCACAAGGGTCTGTTGTTCTTGAGATCGATCTTGCAAATTCAGGCCTTCCGACAGGGGGTTATTCTGGCAGAGTAAATGTCGGCGGACAGGTTGTCTGGTTCGATTTCTCGCTTCAGACATATCGTGTAGATGCATATCCTCTTGAATGGGAATACGGAATAACCGATACGATAGAGGTAAATGTCAGGGCAAGGGATTTTGATGATTCGCCGATCGATGAGAACGGGTATGTGGAAATCGAACATATCTACATGATCGATCCGAACCAGTGGGAGCCAATCGAGGTACAGCCGGGTAGTTTCGGCATAACAAATACCACTTTCCAGGTCACCAATGGCGAGGCATTGATAGAGATGCTCGCGAACAATACTGCACTAGGCATGACCCATCCGTATGAATTCGAGCTGGAGCTTGAGATGAACCTGACCTCAAAAGGAGAGTCAGAAGGATGGGCGATGTTTCGTCTTTCAGACCAGGAAAAAGCAAGCGTATCCCTAGTCGACGGAACAGGACAGGAGCCTGACTTCATCTTTCCAGGACAGAACTATACTATCAAGGTGACCGGCGCCAATGAAGCTATGCTCGAGAATGTATGGGGTCCTATGGGACAGAACTACAACATGGACATGCAGAACCATACAGACGGATATCTATATGCTTATTACATCACTCCGGACATGCCGGGCATGTATACCATGGAGATCAGGATAAGCAGGTCAGAAGGTTTCGATGAATGGATATACAAGGATTTTGTTATCGGTTCAGGAACTGAACTGAACTCATGGATGGATGGCAATGTAGTGCCTGGTGTCAATTTCACTGTTAATGTAGAGCTGTTCGGTCAGGGAGATGATCCTTTCTGTACAGGCGACTGTGTTCAGGACTGGGTATGGTTCGGTCCGCTGGGCAACAAGACCGTAACACTCAAGGCCATAAAAGACCTTGATACCTTTACAGAGATACAGATATCCAATATAAGCGGCACGACAAACGTTTTCCCTGACTGGATGATTCCAGCTCCATCTGTAGAATGTGATACAATCATGAATGATACAGAATGCGGTAATGAGAATGATTGTGTTTGGGACAGCGGCTCATGCGAATATATGGACAGCTACTGCGGTGATTTTTACAATAACCAGACTGCCTGCGAGAGGGAAGGCTGCACATATGATCCACAGGATAGCGGTTGCTTCTATGATTACCAGAATGAAAATGACGAGCAGGAAGGTGAAATGATGGGTCAGGGTGATTTCCCTGGAGAAATGCTCTTCATGTTCGATCCAGACGATATCGATGGCAATGCTCTGCAAGCCGGAAAGAAGTATGATTTTATCTTCAGCTATGTTGATGACAATGGAACAGAGACCACGAGCAAGACGTTTGTCATGGTCGAGAAATTCCATGTCGCGATATCAAAAAGGACTGAAAATGTTCAGCCAAATTCATTACAGGAACTCTGGCTGAAGACAGCTTACCTGAATGGCACTGATTTTCCTGACTGCAATGTTGAGTTTGACTGGATATACAGTGAAAAGGACTGGCAGCAGGTCAAGCTGATCAACAAGTCAATGCAGACCAATTCAACTGGAGAGGCAGAGTTCACCTATACAGTTCCATCGCTTCCAGGAGAGTATCTTGTAGAAGGGATGGCTACATGCAATGTTTCAGGCGAGATTGTTGAGCAAGAGGTCAATTATTTCATCGAGCTCGGAGGCAAGGGTCTTGTCGTAGACATGAAAAGCAAGTTCAAGGAGAATGAGAATCTGAAATTGTCGATTCTGACGAAGGACAGGACAGGAAATCCTGCAAGCCAGAGACTCGAGATCCTGCTTTATCATGATCTTGATAATTATGATGATTATGTCTATTCCATAAGCGGTCCTGACTGCACTGTGCTTGATGCAGGCTCTCCGGGAACATGGGGCTCAAATATGATGAACAGGATGGAGATTGAGACCGATGAGAGCGGAAGCGCTGAGATTGAATTATGCCCTCTTCCAACAGGTGAATATTTCATAACTGCATTCCCTATGTTTGAAGGTGAGATGGACGGCGGAGAGAAAGACAAGGACGATGATTTCTTCTTTGAACAGGATTTCATCATAAGTTCTGCAGAAATAGATGTTGCGATAGAGAAGCTTATATTCACAACAGGCGAGGAAGTCAAGTTGAACATATCTGTGCAGGATGATGACGGTAATCCGATGAACGGAACCCTTGTTGCTTTCGATTCTGAGATAGAAGCAGGAATGGATTCTGAATTCCTTTTGGAAGAACTGGATCAGCAGATAAATTTCACAGATGGTTTCTTCCATTACAACTATACAGTGCCTTCCACTGTCGAAAACATCGATACGAACGAGACAGTGCCTACTCCTGCTGGTCCGGTGATCGTGTTCTTCATGATCAGGGACGAGTACAATAATTATCATGTATATGATAATATGCTGCACACTATCGGAAACAGCGCAAGCTCCAGTCTTGTTGCAGATGACAAGGTCAAGACAAATGAACTTGTCAGTGTATATGCTGAGACAATGAACACCTCCAGATATAAGGTGCAGATGGGCGGCTATTTCCTCAAGGACAACATGAACGTAGAAAGATTCTGGATGATTGAAGGCGGTGTATTCATGAAGGACATCGGGCAAAACAAGAGCGCATCGAGATTCAAGATACTCAGCCCAAGAGAGCCAGGAACATATCTGCTTGGCATCCCCATAATTTCGCTTTCCCAGAACATGGATTCCGGCGAATCCCAATGGCAGGAGCTATTGATCACAACAATAGAAGTGACAGAAGAGCTTGTGAATGTCTCAGGCAATATATCATTTGTGAACGGCACGCCATTAAAAAATACCCTTGTCACGATAGGAAAGTCTGAAGGCTATACTGATGATGATGGTTATTTTACTCTTGAAGTACCGAAAGGAAAGAAATCTATCGAAGTCGAACGAAAAACACAAAACAATAAGCACAGGATGTTTGTGAAGACCTCTAAATACAATTTTGTTGAAGATGTGAAAGTTAATATAAGCTTTGTTGAGATGGAGCTTTTGGGCAATCTTACTCAGACCGTCTATAACATAACCTCGCCTAGCACTAATATCGAGGCTATGAAACTCAAGATCAATGTCACGACAGAGAACAAGGCGCCTGAGAATCTGACTGACATGGCGATCAAGGCAGTTGCGAGAAGCGGCGATGTAAAACGTGTCAGGAACATCAGTGCCGGAGCATCCTCATATGTCTTTTTCCAGAGCCTTTATCCTGGATTTGAGGACGGTGATTATTCACTGACAATCTTTGCGACAGCAAACGCGAGCAACTGGCCGAGCGAAAGCTATGTTTCTGTCAATTCAACATCCTCCATGAACCTGACATTCGGAGCAAGCCTCAAGAAAAGCTACATCGTTGATACCTATGCTGTTCCTGGAGACGGCATCGACAATGATGGGGACTGTGCAGGATTTACACCTTACAGCTGCAACGGTCAGATGATAGAGGATTGCACTGATGAAGAAGAGAACAACAACAAGGATGATGACTGCGACGGAAAGATCGATGAGGATCTGCAGGCAGAAGGCTACACAGAATGGTGCGGAAACGGATACTGCTCAGCAGAAGAGCATGAATCCGGAACCTGTAATGTGGACTGTGCAATTAGCTATTGCGGAGATATGGTCTGCAATGATGGTGAAGAGAGCTGGTGTGCAGATGACTGTGTTGTAGATACATGTGATACGCCTAACCAGTGTCTTGATGGTCCTGAGTTCTGCAATATGTGGAACATAACCGAGCCGGCAGCATGGTGCGATTCATCATGCAACATAGATAACTGCTGGGCATGCAATACTACAGGAGGAGAGGCCTCTGAATGCAGCATGGTCGGGTGCAGCGTCGGTTCAGACAACAGTTCAGAATGGTGTTATAGAGAACTTGAGTGCAGCGATGACCAGTGCTGGGACTGCAAGAACCAGACCGCATGCCAGGGAACTTCGATCTGCCAGTGGGAAACAGATGAATACAGCTCTGAAGGCGGCTTCTGCAACAGGCCATTTTCATGCGAGTATGATTGTGCTGCCTGTGATACAGAATCAGCATGCACCTCAACCACAGCTAACATATCCAATGAAAGCTGCAGGTGGATACCTGATGGAGACGGATGGTGCGAGTGGAACTTCTCAGATGTTCCTCCAGGACAGGGAATGGCAGGAATAGTAGATAATGTATGGCTGGCAAAATACAACGCCACAACATGGTCTGATGCGATGGCTGACTGGAAATGCTGGCTTGGAAACTGCTCATCACCTATACCTCCAGGATCATACTATATCATGGTCGATATGGGAGACACAAGGATGAACATATCGGTCAATGGAACTCTTTTCAATGTGATCGACAATACAGGCGGGACATGGCAGGATCTTTCAACTTCAGTGCCATATAATTTCAGCGAAGAGAGCATCTACGAGATCGAGCTTGATGATGATATCGGGCCAGACTATATATTCTGGCAGATAAATATCTCAAATGATACTGTGGATGAAGATGAGCCGGTGGTTGATACTTTCTCGCTTTCTGCATCAAAGACTGCCCTGAATGCGAGCGTAGAGCAGGGAGAGGATATGATGTTTAGGATAACTGTCCTGAACAACGGCACGTTCAATGCATCATATGTGAATGTGTCTGACATGTTCAACAATACTGTCCTGAATTTCAGTCATGCGAACGTGACTCCATCTGAAGAGTACAGCGATGAGCTGATCTGGATCAAGAACATGACTGTAAATGAGTCATTTGTCATTGAAGCCACGTTCAAAACCCTTATCTCTGCAGCTACAGATAATTTCGTGGTTGTCAGAAACTCGAGCGGCGAGCTGATTGATCAGGATGATGTGAATGTAACAGTTATGCCTCCTGCTGGACCTATGGGCAACATTTCGGTCATGATAAACAAGACCGCAGTAAACCAGACTGTTGAGCAGGGGATGAATGCAACTTTCATCATAAATCTGGTAAATGTCGGAGATTTGGATGCACTGAACATCAATCTGTCAGATATATTCAACAATACATACCTGAATTTCAGCCATTCAAACTTGACTCCTGCAAAGGTCTTTAGTGATCGGGTTGAATGGTTTTTGAATCTCTCTGTGAACAAATCGATTGAGATTGAGGTAGATTTCAAAGCAGTCGGAACAGGCAATACCTGGAATGATGCAGCACTCAAGAACGAGACTGGAGGATTCATGGGGTCTAGCGGCGCGAATATCTCTATCCTGCCATCCGGTCCTATGGGCAATATGTCGGTCATGATAAACAAGACCGCAATGAACCAGACTGTTGAGCAGGGAATGAATGCAACTTTCATCATAACCCTGGTAAATGACGGAGATATGGATGCATTGAATATCAACCTGTCAGATATGTTCAACAATACATATCTGAATTTCAGCCATTCAAACTTGACTCCTGCAAAGGTCTATAGTGATCGGGTTGAATGGTTTTTGAACCTTTCGAAGAATAAGTCAGTTGAGTTAGAGGTCCATTTCAAAGCAGTCGGAACAGGCAATACCTGGAATGATGCTGCGCTTCTCAATGAGACCGGCGGCGTCATGGGATCCAGCAGCGCGAATATTTCTATTCTGCCAGAAGATGAACACATGTATAATGTTTCCATAACAGTAAACAAAACTGTTTTGAATAGTTCTGTTTTGCTTGGGCAGAATGCAACATATTTGATATCCCTCCTCAATAACGGAACCATGAATGCGACAAACATCAATATCTCTGATGAATATCC
>CAYMIF010000048.1:0-14617 GCA_964390375.1 uncultured Methanosarcinales archaeon | reverse complement strand
AAACTTTACTGTAGCCTGTAGTTGTGATATGGGCTTTGATGTGCAGCGTAGATGGTAGTTGTTAAGTTACGGACGCCAGTTCGTGAATAGACGCCAATGAAACACCATCCTTCAAAACTTATATTGCTTACTCATCGCAAGATGAGAACATCTATTGGCAGACAGTTTGGCTGGGGTGGCACACTGCTGAAATGGTATCAGTAGTGCCCAAAGGTTGGCTCAATCCGGTCGGAAATCGGATGTGGAGTGCAAGAGCATAAGCCAGCCTGATTGGAATCCAAACCGAAAGGATTTCAAAGACGAAAGTCTGGTCTAGCGAACCTCAGTACTTTCTTGATGAGAGTCTGGGATGACCGAAAAGTTACTCCGGGGATAACAGAGTTGTCGCGCCCGAGAGTTCAAATCGACGGCGCGGTTTGCTACATCGATGTCGGCTCTTCCTATCCTGGTGGTGCAGAAGCTACCAAGGGTGGGGGTGTTCACCCATCAAAAGGGATCGTGAGCTGGGTTCACAACGTTGTGAGACAGTTGGTTTGATATCTACTGGAGATGTTTGGAGATCTGAAAGGAAGGACCTTTTAGTACGAGAGGAACGAAGGTTCGAGGCCTCTGGTCCACCGGTTATCTGACAAGGTAGGCCGGGCAGCTACGCCTTATAGAGATAAGTGCTGAAAGCATCTAAGCACGAAGCTCCCCTTGAAAAGAGATCTCCATGAAGCGCCCATAAAACATGGGTTTGATAGGACTGGAGTGTAAGTGCCAAGACCTCGGTCGAGGCATTCAGCTCGCAGTTACTAATTGCTTTCACTTGTATTTCTCATCAGCATGGTCTTTTCATTTTTTTCTTTATTTTATGAATAATAAGACGACTATAGACGATAGTATAGAGAAATTCTATAGAATATACACAGGTTTGATAGGACTGGTGTGTACTGTGAAGTTGTGTCAAAAACTTCACCGGATTACGAATCTTTGATTCGGAATAAGTGCCAAGAGCTCGGTCGAGGCATTCAGCTCGCAGTTACTATTTGCTTTCACTTGTATTTCTCATCAGCATGGTCTTTTCATTTTTTTCTTTATTTTATGACTAAAAAATATAGCTAAAGCTATAAAATCAAGAATTCCTTAATCATCTATACTAAAAAACAGAGATATAACACACTTTTTTCCAGTTATTTGGACTTCTTTTTTGATTTTCTTTTCTTGCTGGATTTTGCATCAGCTACAAACTTCTCGTTCATGTCATGCAATGCAACGATAAAGAGCGACTCGCTCCAGCCCAAAGGATTGTTCTCGTTGCACTCAGAAGAATTAGAGAAATAAAGTTCAGGCACACCATCATGGGTGACGGTCCTAAGCATCAATTCGATGAATTTTCTGGCCTTCCTCTTCTTACCTATATGCTCATATATGATTGCCAGCCAGGCTAGGCCGAATGTCCATTCTGCCTCTTCTGAGTACCCATCAGGATTCTTATTATAATAGTGGTCGTTCTTATACCGAATCACCCCCCGCTTGCGCAAAAGCAGGTATTCGACATTCTTAAGGATTGCATCCCTCTGGGCATTTGTCACAACCTCATAAGGCCATATCAATGAAAGCAGCGAGAGATCGACGAACTTGCGTTTCGATTCTCTTGGAAGCAGATGCTTAAGAGTCCTCTTTCCATAATAGATAAGCCTTGTCGGAACATTTATTCCAGGAAGCTTGCTAACCGCTTTTAAACCTGCAACGCATGCGCCTACGCTGCTTGCATGGACCTCCTCATCCTCTTCCCACATCCCATTATCGTCATCGCACCAGTATTTGATGCTTGCAAGGTACTGGATAAGCTTGTTGACGATCCTTTTATGGTCCTTGTCCTTGAGGATTGAACGTTTGTGATGATGTTCCAGCTGTCCTATCTTGAACAGTATCGCGCCTATAGAATCATTCTGCTTGTTCCCCCAGTCCTCCCAATACTCATCGAAAGTATGCGGATGGAACCTCGCATGTATGTATTCATGCTTATGCTCTGGCTTTTTCAGGATTGCATAATCTATTTTGTATTCATGCTTAAGAAAGATGTTGAGCAAAGAGTTATAGGTCTTCTCGACACTCTCCCAGTCGCCGATCACCTCGAACGCCAGGCACTCATAGAAATTGTCGCGCAGCCAGGACTTGTCATAGCCGGTTCCCACTTTCTTGCTGGATGCAGCAAATAGTCCGGATTCATACTGAAGACTCTTGAGAATCTTTAAGTGCTGCTTCATCAGTTTACTGTATGTGAGCCTTGGTTTTCTCCAGGTGCTAGTTTTCTTTGCCATCTGATATCTGTTTTTCTGGCAGAACGTATTTATATAGTTTTCGTAGTCTTGGCGCAGTCCCGAAAGTCATAGATTAGTATATGAATTTTTTTCCAATTTATATTTTATTATATGATCGGAAAAATATTGTCTAAAGATATATATTCTGGTGGCACAGACGCACTTTTCACACAAAACCGTAGTCTTATGAGAAATAGAACACATCATCCGAGGTAATAGTAATCTCTTTTTTATCCTGCCGCTTCTGAATAGGCGGCTTGCTTTGCTTTCGGCTTTCCTTTTCGTTCATCCTTTTCGCTGTCTGGTTGTAGAGCCTTGCAGCCTCTGACTTCCCATTGCTCTCCTCATGCTCCTCAGATACATCCCTCACCTCATTCAGCTCAAATGCCTTCCTGACATTGACCGGACCGCAGTTGATGCAAAGGAAGAACACGCCGTACTTGCCCTGCTTGATATCAAGATATTCCCCGCAGGCGCACTTCATGTCATTCATGACAGCGCCCTTATGGTCCCGGCACACAGGGAATCCCTGCTTGTTCTGGGCTGTCGCGGTCTTACCGCAGAATGGACATTTCTCGATCCTGCTCTGGCCGTATCTCTTTGGAAGTTTCATGCCTGAAACATCATGTCTGTCCTATAAAAAACTTTGGATTTCCGCCGGTCTTATTTTAGGGTAAGCGACATTATGACATATATTACATAGAGTATAATTGCGCCGATGCCTTCCTTTCGCTTGATCGTCCAGTCGTTCCTGATGAACATCAGGAGAAGAAGCGTCATGAAGATCAGAGCTATTCCTATAAACAAATAGTTCGCGATATTTGTCCTGCCAGTGGTGATGAGTGAAGACACGCCCACAACAAGCGTGATATTCGCGATATTCGAGCCGATTATGTTTCCGATAAGAATATTCCCGAGCCCTTTCTTTGCTGCTGTAAGCGATACTGACAGTTCAGGAAGCGTTGTCCCAAAAGCGACTAATGTCAACCCTATACTGTTTCGTGAGATATCAAGAAGCTGGGCTATTCCGACTGCGCTGTTTATGAAGAATCTCGCAGTGATCACGATCAGTGCAGATGTCAGGCATAACATCATAAAATCACCGACCAGCCCTTCACGGAACTGCTCAAAGATCTTTCTCTTTCGCGCGGATAACTTCTGCTTCTTTTTTCTGTTCAGGAAGCTTCTCACTGCAGCATCATGGATTGTCACAAGGTACTGAAACTTGAAAAAATAATTGAAGTAAGCCTTGAAATGGAACCTGCTGGTCTCATCCTTCTTTGCCTTGAACAGGAACAGCACATAGGAAAGATAGAGCAGAAGGAGTATTATTCCATCCCATATCTGAATCTTGCCGTCTGATATTGTGAACAGGAACACCAATGTAATGAAGAAGAGTATATAGCCGTCTCTTTTCAGTATGTTCTCTCCGGTTGCGATAGGAATCGCAATCGCACAGATTGCCACGACAAAGCCGATATTAGTTATATTGGCGCCGATAACAGCACCGACCACCAGATCCTCATACCCATTGATAGCCGCAACAATAGCCGATGAAAGCTCAGGTATCGATGTTCCGAAAGCAACCAAAGTCAGGCCGATAAGAAAGTCAGACACCCCCAGCTTTTTCGCGATATGCGAGGCAGACTCAATAAAATAGTCCGATGATTTCACAAGCACATACAGGCTTACAGCGAGCATCAGCAGATTGACAAGCACCATATGTTAAAATCTGGAAACAATCAAATTTAAATCTTTTCATATTGAAAGGATTCAGGGATTATTATGGAAAAACCCATGATTAAGACAGACAGGTTTATAAAACAGGAAATATTTCCCAACATCTACATTACTATTGCAGGGGGATAAACGATGTCAGACATAATAATGGAAAGTATTATTGAGAAAAGTGTACCTTCTAGTAAGAAAGTTCACATCGCTGGTGACGTGAGCGCAACAAACCTATTGATGGACGTGTTTGATGCAGAATCAGGCGAAACTTATGTGAAAATCATGTACTCTGGCCAGGATATCAATGATTTTGGAGAAGTAATAGAAAGTCTCCAGACAATTGGCGGATATATAGCAGATTCTATTGAGAATATAGTATTATGCCCGGCAGGCCCTTTGAATCCTGACGGCACTGTCCAGATGACCAACGCACCTTTCATAATCGATGCAAAAGTATTGCCTGGCACAGTTGCCATAATCAACGATTACGCAGCAAAAGGATACGCTGTTGCAGAGTATGGCCTGAAAGGGAAATTAGATTCTGTTGCGCTTCTCCATCTTGACGGAACAGAAGGAGAAAAGGTCGATCAGGCAAAGATAGCGATCCTGGGTGCTGGAACAGGCCTTGGATGCGGAAGGCTTCACTGGAATGAGCAGGCAGGACTTTATCTGCCTCCTGACTCAGAAGGAGGGCATACTTTTGCAGCTGTAGATGTTGATGATGATTTTGAGGTCAGTGTCATGCAGGAACTGAAGAAGAGGTATGACGGAAAAATGCTCCATTATGAGGGGATTTGCTCAGGCAACCATCTGCCTATCGTATTCGATGCAGTCATGGCTGCGACAGAAGAGAAACCCACTGATATAGAGACATACAATTCATTTACCAAGGTCAGGGAAAAAATAAAGCACATGGCACAAAAAGCAAAAGAAGAGCCGGATTCCCTTTATGCCAGGACAATGAATTTCATGTGGAAGATGTACGGCAGGGCATTGAGGAACAAGGCAGTGCATGAGAACGCAAGAGGCGGATTATGGCTCGGAGGAGGCATGGTCAGAAAAGACATCTACAGAGGCGGCCAGAAGGATAAGAACATCGAGAGGCTCATCATGACGCAGTTTGACAGAGGCCCTTCTCATTCAGAATGGGTAAACAAGATTCCTCTGAGAGCGATAATAGACCCTGAAGACGGGCTGAAAGGCTCAAAGGTCGTGGCAGTGACTCCTTTCTACATGAACCGGGAAAGATATGCTGCCTAGATTTCTTTTTTATTTTACTCTTTTTTTATTTTATCTGCTTATTTTCTCTCACAGATTTGTTTTATTTAATATTAGTTCTTACATCCAGAAACAGACTAAGCCTCTTTTTACTCACTGACTAAAAGAAAAACATCACACGTCTTTCATCTCGATCTCGATATGAAAGCCTTCAGGGATTGGTACTCTCATGACAAGCCTCAGCGCCCGCTCGTCGATTCCAAGGTCCACAAGCCTCTTGTGCACCCTCATCTCGTATCTCTCCCACGTGGCAGTGCCGTCGCCGCATGGAGACCTTCGGGTAGTCACCTTCAGCTTCTTTGTCGGAAGTGGAATCGGACCTCTCATCTCGACTCCTGTCTTCTCTGCTATGTCCCTGATGTAGTTGCAAACATCATTGATCTTGCTGATCTCTGTGCTTGCCATCTTTATTCTTGCTTTTTGCATTTTAAATTAAAATAAAAAAAGAAAATTTATTTCTTTTGTAGGTCGATGCACATGCCTGCAGCGACTGTTGCTCCGGAATCCCTGACTGCGAATCTCGCAAGCTGCGGAATCTCCTTCTGCTTCTCGATCACCAGAGGCTGCACCGGCTTGACTGTGACGATCGCTGCATCTCCGTTCTTGATGAAGTCCGGATTCTCTTCAAGCGTCTCGCCAGTTGCTGGGTTCAACTTCTTCTGGATCGCTGTGATCTGGCATGCCACCTGTGCTGTATGGATATGGAATACTGGTGTATATCCGACAGTCATGACAGATGGATGGTTCAGGACAACGATCTGTGCAGTGAACTCAGATGCTACTGTAGGCTCATTGTCAGGATTCCCGATGACATCGCCCCTTGCGACATCCTTCTTTCCGAATCCTCGGACATTTATTCCTACGTTGTCTCCTGGCTCTGCCTGCTGCATCTGCTCGTGGTGCATCTCTATGGACTTGCATTCTCCTGGAACTCCTTTGCCTTCCCTTCCAGGAACAGCGATGATCTTTGCTCCGACCTTGAGGACTCCTGTCTCGACTCTTCCAACAGGAACTACACCTATACCGGTGATGTTATATACATCCTGGATTGGCATCCTCAGCGGAAGGTCTGTCGGCTTCTCTGGCTCCTTGATCTGATCCATCAGCTCAAATAGAGTCGGTCCGGTATACCAAGGCATATTCTCTGACTTGGTGTAGACATTGTCGCCTTTCAGGGCCGCTATCGGAACGAATGGTATCTGATCAGGCTTGTATCCGATAGTCTTGAGAAGACCCTTGACCTGTTCAACAACCTCGTTGAATCTTTTCTCTTCATATTTTGCAAGATCCATCTTGTTGACTGCGATCACCATCTCGTTTACTCCGAGTGTCCTGGACAAGAAGATGTGCTCCTTGGTCTGGGCCTGTACACCATCTGAAGGTGCGCCTGAGACCACAAGGACGCCAGCATCTGCCTGGCTTGCACCAGTGATCATGTTCTTGACAAAATCCCTGTGTCCAGGTGCGTCGATTATCGTGAAATAATACTTTGGTGTCTCGAATTTCTTGTGGGCGAGGTCGATTGTGACTCCTCTTTCCCTTTCTTCCTTGAGATTGTCCATGACAAACGCGAACTCAAACCCGGATTTTCCGAGCTCCTTCGCCTTGTCCTGAAGCTTTCTCATTATCTGCTCTTCGATATTCTTTGAGTCGAAAAGCATTCGTCCTACAGTCGTTGATTTTCCATGATCAACATGACCTATAAATACAATGTTCATATGTGGTTTTTCCTTAGCCATCTTGACTCCTCCTCTTAATTTTTAAGCGTATGCTCTTTTCTGAAATTCCAGGTTATTTATAAACATTTCGCCTGGAATTCCCTCCATTCAGCCTAAGCGGCAAAAAAACAAAAATTTGATTAAAATCATGCTCCGACCATCGCATCGGTCAGGCCTTTCCTGTCCCTGATCTGCTTGACTATCTTCTGCTGAAGCTCATCAGGCAGCCTGACATAGCTTTGGTCTACAAGCGAGCTGCTTCCTCTTCCGCCAGTGGCAGAACGCAGGTTGTTGGACATACCGAACATCTCAGCCACAGGTACCTTTGCCTTGACATGCGCCATCCCACCTTCCTGGTTGATTTCCAGCAGCTGCCCTCTCATGTTTGAGATGAGCTTTGAGACCTCGCCGACATACTCTTCTGGTGCCTCGAACTGAAGCGTCTGTATAGGCTCAAACAGCAGAGGTTTTGCAGTCATGATCGCGCCTCTGATACCGTCCCTGATAGCAGGATACATCTGAGCCGGACCTCTGTGGATCGCATCCTCATGCAGTTTTGCATCGTTCAGCATAACCTTTACACCGATTCCTGGCTCCTTTGCAAGAGGTCCCTGCTTCATGACATCTTCGAACATGTCCAGCACCATCTCCATGATCTCTCCGATATGCACGATACCCCGTGTATTGTCAACAAGTACATTCCCCTCGAAGACCTCTTTGACCTTCGGAGCAAGCTTAGGATCGAATCCTGCTTCAGTAAACTTGTCCCGGATCTCTATCTGGTCCTTTTTCCTCACCCTTCCTTCAGGGATGTCACCGTTCCGGATGGCTTCCTTGATGTTGTCCTCGAGTGGTTCTACACTGAAGAACAGATGATTATGCTTGTTCGGAGACTTACCAACGACCTCATCAGAAGGTTTGGTCACAGTCTCCCGATAGACAACGATAGGGTTTCCTGTCTGGATATCTATGTTCTTCTCTGCCTTTATCCGGTTCTCAATGACTTCGAGATGCAGCTCACCCATGCCATGCATGAGATGCTCGCCTGTCTCTTCATTGATATCCACCTTGATTGATGGGTCCTCCTTTTGGACAACCCTCAGTACCTCAATCAGCTTCGGAAGATCAGATGGTTTCTTTGCCTCGATTGCCTTTGTTATGACTGGTTCAAATATATGGCTGATCTTCTCGAAGGGTTCAGTCGGCTCAAGTGTTATAGTATCACCTGGAAATGCCTTTGGGCCTGATATGCCTATGATATTTCCGCATGGTACATCGTCGACAATCTCCCTCTTTGCTCCGTTGTAGATAAATATCTGCTGGATCCTTGCCTCCTGCTTCGAGATATTGGCATATGTATTTATACCCTTCTTCATTGTTCCGGAGAAGAGTCTTCCGGCAGCGATCTCCCCGGCCTGCGGATCGATCACGATCTTTGTTATTACAAAGAACAGCGGACCATTAGGGTCGCAGGCAGACAGGGATTTACCTTCCTCTGATTCGATGTCGCCGTGCCATATCTTAGGGATCCTGTAGGACTGCGCGAATTTTGGGTTCGGCAGGTGCTCGATAACTGCATCTAGAACAACCTCATGAAGAGGTGCCTTCTTGCCGAGTTCCTTGTAGCCTTCGCCGTCTCCCTGATAAGCATCGATGATCTCCTTGAAAGAGATTCCTTTCTTCTGCATATAATTGACGCTCATAGCCCAGTTATGGTAGGCTGAGCCGAAACACACTGAGCCGTCCTGCACATTGACCTGCCATTTCTTGCCATCCTCTGGTCCTGCAATCTTGATGATCAGGTCATTTACGTTCTTGATGATCTTGACAAATCTCTGCTGCATCGCTTCTGGTGTCAGCTGAAGCTCTTTTATCAGCCTGTCGACCTTGTTGATGAACAGGATTGGCTTTACTTTCTCACGCAAAGACTGCTTTAGGACAGTCTCTGTCTGGGGCATGACTCCTTCTGATGCGCAGCACAGGACAATGCTTCCGTCCACAGCTCTCATAGCACGTGTCACGTCTCCACCGAAATCCACATGACCTGGTGTATCGATTAGATTGATAAGGAATTCTTTTCCTTCAAAACCATGCACCATGGACACGGATGCTGAATCGATGGTGATTCCTCTTTCCTTCTCATCATCATGGAAATCGAGCTGCAGAGCCTTTCCTGCAAGCTCTCCTGACATCATCCCGCAGCCTGCGAGAAGATTATCTGAGAATGTCGTCTTTCCATGGTCTATGTGAGCGCATATAGCGATATTTCTTATTCTTTCCTGTTGATTTGACAGGCGCATGACCTTGTCAACCATCTTTTCTCCCATTTTCTAAAAAACCTCCATGAAATTATAATGTCTCAGAGCACATGTAGGTCGTGCACTGTAGTATATGTATGCAGTTCATCGTCCTTGAACCACAGCTTGATCTCTGCTGCTGCCTCCTTCTCATTGCCTGAGGCATGTATCAGGTTCTTGATGGACTTGCCTTTCGAATCAGTGTATGAATACGAATGATGTGCAAAGTCGCCCCTTATTGTTCCTGGAGGAGCAGACTTTGGCTCAGTAGAGCCCACTATCTTTCTCACAGTCTCGATAGCAGATATCCCTTCGATCACCATGGCCACTACCGGCCCTTCTGTCACATATTTCTCAAGTCCAGGATAGAAAGGCTTTTCCACATGTGCTGCGTAATGTTTTTTTGAGAATTCCTGGTCGACCCAGACCATCTTCATCCCGATGACCTTAAGACCTGCATCCTCAAATCTTGTTATAACTTTTCCCATGATGCTTCTCTGTACTGCATCTGGTTTCAGCATGACGAATGTTTTCTGGATCATTTTTTCATCCCCTTTTCTTTCTCTTCCCTGTAGACTTCGGTCCATTTCAGGTTTCTTGCTTTTCTTTTGAGTAAAAGCATGTTCTTCTCGCACTTGGTCGAACAGAAGTTAAGCTTTTTTCCGTCGATCTTCACATATACCTTTCCTGTTCCTTCGGGAATCGTTGTCCCGCAAAAGCTGCATCTTGCCATTTTAGATCATCTATTTAGGTCCACGATCAGCGCGGTTGAGCTGTCTTGCTTCGATTTCTGTCTCTCGAAGCATGAGGATGTCGTCCACCTGGATAGGTCCTCTGACATTCCGCCTGATTATCTTGGACTTGTCTCTGCCTTCGAGGATCCTGCATCTGACCTGGGTCGCTTCTCCCCGCGTCCCGGTCCTGCCGATGACTTCCTCGACTTTGGCAGGAAATGAGATTGAAAAAGAGACACCGGATTTCCTTGCCTGGGCTTTCTGGTCCCTTTTATTTCCTTTACCTTTCTGCTGTTCTGCCATTTTTCCTCGCCTATCCCAGGTCTGCGATCAGGCCTTTTGCCTCTCCTTCTTTTGTTATGCATACTGCGACAGTTCCGACCTCAAGTCCAGCTGCAGCCCCCAGCTCTTCTTTGCTTGGAACCTCGATTGACTTGACACCTTTCTCTTCGCACAGGAGCGGTATGTGCATTGTGATCTCTGCCGGAGACACATCCTTTGCGATAACAACTAGTTTCGCAGTGCCTTTCTCCACGCATTTCGTGACCTCATTTACTCCTTTCTTGATCTTGCCTGTTGTTCGTGCCACTTCGATTATCTCATATATCTTGTCTGAACTTTCATCAGCCATTTTGTTCTTCCTCCGAAAGATTATTCAATAATTGTAATTCAACTAAATCAGCTAATGACAAAAGAAGGTTTGCAAAAACACATGCTCGCCTCATTCAGACACCGAAAAAACAAAGCCACTGTCGGCATCTTCATTAGTCATTGGCTATAACCATCCTGGATTAACCAGGGCTTTATAAATCTTTTGGATGAAGCCGGATACTGCCCAAACCATCCACGTATCCTGTTAATTTTTCCTCATCAGCTTTGGTCAAGTGGAGACACCACCCTGACCATCTTAGGTTTTATGAGGTGGACATAGACCATGGTACTGCGGATATTGCTATGCCCTAGCAATGCCTGCACCGACAGCAGATCATAACCGTTTTCAATCAGATGAGTAGCAAACGAGTGGCGAAGCGAATGTGGAGAAGGCTTAGGCCTTATTTCAGCCTGTTGTGAAGCATTCTTGATGATTTGCTGGACATTTCTTGCAGTGATATGGCCATTTCGGCCTTTGAATACCCAAAAACCATCAGAACATCGTCCTGACTGCAATTCTCCACTGATCTTATCTGGAATTATAAATATCATAAAAAATCAAAAACACCTCTTGTTGATAGTACAGTTCCTGTAGATACTGAAATCGGTGGTGGATGGAGATACAGAGGAAATAAAATTCAAGGTACTTATAAATACACCGATGGAGAACATTTGGGTGGTGGATGGATTTATAGAAAAAAATAAATAGTTATTTCCCTTCCAAAAACAAAATGAATAAAATATTTAAAAAAATTTGTATTTTTTTAATAGCTAATATAATTTTATTGCTACTAATTATCAATATTTTCAATTTTTTTCTAGGAATTACTATTAAAGCCTTTCAGGCATTACTTTACTTGTCAATTATTCTCCCAATTTTTTCATCATTTTTAATTTTCTTAAGGACAAAACAAAAAAGGAATAAAGAAATAAGAACCGGATTCTTCTCATGTTTTTATTCTTATATCTTGATTTTAATCATGATTATTGTGTCTATTTTTTCAAAATATAAGATGTTTTTTATCAGTATTTCATTATTTTTTCATCATTCACAAGTCTTGTTCTTAAGCAATAAAAAACAATACGCACAATTTAACAAAAAAAGTATTAATTCAATATTAATCCAAGATTTCTTTTTTTTTACATTTATTTTTCAAATTCCACTCTTATTTGATTGTTTTTTTATCTTGAATAATCTTGATTTATTTTATTATTTAACTTTTAATATTTTTTATTCTATAATTACAATGTTTTTTTTTCTACTATTAGTCAAGCGTTACTTAATAAAAAAAAACAAATAAAAAAATAAATCGTCCTCTAATCTACTTCTTTCCTTTGATCACCTTTTTTGTACCCATTTCTGATACACTCTCGTGACCTAACTGCTTATCTCCTTTCTCAATCTTAATCCTTCTATGCTATATCGGGCAACTGGTTGCGCAGCAGAATGTGAATACGTCTGAGAAGCATTTTGTTCATGGAGATCATATAGGGTCTACAACAGTAGTAACGGACGAAGCGAGCAACATAGTAGAGAATAGTAGCTATTCCCCCTATGGGTTACCAATTGAGAGTACCTCGATTAGGTATGGATATGAAACCAAAGAATATGATACGGTTCTTAAACATACTGACTTCAATTTTAGAACACATAAACCTGAATGGGCTATATTCACTCAACCCGATTCGTTAATCAAAAATGTTTTTGATCCTCAGGCTTTGAACAGATATTCATTTGAAAGGAATAATCCATTTAAATATATTGATCCCTCAGGCCATAACTTTGAATACTTTTGCCCGTCAGGAACATGTACAGAATGGCTGCCATTATTAGCACCATCAATTCCTATTGTAATCATTTTATCAGCAATTCCATTAGGAATAATAGGTGGAACAGGACTAAGGGAAACCGTGCCTCCTGAAGAAATTCCTGAAAAATTTGATTATGCATATGAAACAACAAGAGGGGGAAGCGATACAA
Source organism: uncultured Methanosarcinales archaeon (assembly GCA_964390375.1). Lineage (GTDB taxonomy): Archaea > Nanobdellota > Nanobdellia > Woesearchaeales > DSVV01 > CAYMIF01. The sequence continues at coordinate 1,921 of CAYMIF010000048.1, read as the reverse complement.
TTGATCATTTAATTAAAAGTTATGAAGATCTTCAAAAACTTAAGGATATAATAGATACGACAAAAGGAGATCTAAAAAAGGAGGGAGATGATGAAAAAGATGAATTAGACTTTAATGTGTTTCCTTTTATTATTTATCCTTCTTTATCAAATTTAGCTAATTCCGGCGCATCAAGAACTTTTTCATATGTTTCTCCTCCGGGTAAAGAAAATGTTAAAATAAGGTCTTCATCTGGAAGAAACAGAAATTGGGATTATAGTACAATAGACGGGATTCCATATCTAGATGAATCAGTACCTGTTGGAACTGATGTGGGTGGAGGATGGGTTTTAACAAAGCGTAAGTAAATAAATAAAAAAATTTCCAAAAAAGATAAATATTAGATAATCATAATACCAGAAAATGAAATCGGAAAATCAAATTTTCCAATTAATTGTTTTATATATCTGCCTTGAATTAGTAACAATAGTATTAATTTCTAATTATTCTTTTTCATTTAGTAATATTCTTGTACTATCTTTATTTAATCTTGTTTTTATGTTAATATTTAAATATATTTTTTCAATCTCAGAAAATCAATTATTAAAAGAAAAAAAAATATATAATGAGTTTAAAAATAAATCCATCATTCCAATTTTGGTCCTTGGACTGTCAATTGTGATCATTTCTTTTCTAAATCCGTTTAAATTTTTTACATTAGGTTTCTCTTTAACATTTATCTCTCTGTTCCCACTTATATTCAAGAGAATAATTGAAAGGTTATCCTCGTCATTACGGAAAATAAATTATAAATATGCAGTAACCTTATTTAGAAGAAGACTATTCTTTACAATGATCTCAATCTACTTATTTCCATTATTAATTGATTTTCATATTACTATTCTTTCAATTCCAAAAAAACATATGATGATTATTGTTGGGTCTTATATCCTGATTATTTTTTTAATAAATTTGGTCTCATTATTCATTAAGTCAAATGAACGATAAATCACTAATAAGAATTCATTCCTTTTTGTCAGCATTCTTGTAACTTTTTTTCCAATTTTTCCTAATTTAATCAGTGAATATTACTACATTTACTACAACGGGCAACTGGTTGCGCAGCAGAATGTGAACACTAGTGTGAAGCACTTTGTTCATTCGGACAATATTGGGTCTAGCAAAGTAATTACTGATAGCAACGGAGATATCGTGCAGAATCTGTCGTACAGTCCGTTTGGGGAGCAGATTGAGAGTTCTTCGTTAAGATATGGCTATGAAGGAAAGGAGTATGATTCTGTCCTTAAACAAACGGATTTTCTCTTCAGACAATTTAAACCTGAATGGGGGATCTGGACGAAACCTGATACAGTAACTCAAAGCTATTTAAAACCTCAATATCTTAATAGGTTTTCTTTTGAAGCAAATAATCCTATATCGTCTGTTGATCCAGATGGGCATATTCTATGGATAGTAGTCCCAATTATTGTAGTCGTATTGGCTGTTGCTTCAGAAGGAGCTGCAGGAAATGCATTTGTTGAATATGATAATCAAATTGAAGATATTCAAGATGAAACCGGTGCTAGTTATTCTGAAGCAAGAAATATCTATCTAAATGATCCTAATCGTATTGATCAGGTTCGACAGGCTGCAATTGATGGATTTTTAGTTGGAGGGATACTAGGAGGTATTCAAGCAGGATTTTCCCAACATTCAGCATTAAAAAGTAGTTCTTCAACTCACTCTGCGACAGTCAAAAATAGTAATTCAAATTCGGATGCAGGTAGCTATAAACTTTCATCACCTGATAAATTATCAAAAGATTTAAATGTAAAACCACAGATAAAAGGAGGACAAATGAAATGGAAACCAAGTGACAATATGACTTACTCCCCAACCTAAAGGTTGAGGTATCTCATGCGACAGCATGATGTAGTTCTTG
>CAYMIF010000047.1:0-15856 GCA_964390375.1 uncultured Methanosarcinales archaeon | reverse complement strand
GTTATTATTTCCAAATGCAGCGAGAATCCATTTATATAATCGGAGATACTGAGCAATCAGAAAACTATTTAAACAATGCGACTGTTTCTTCTACAACCATGAAAAAAGATCAGGGACCAAAGATAGTGGCTGGCGTGATAATAGACCTTATGGGCAGTCCAAAGGAGCATGTAGAGAAGCTTTTGAAAAGCTACGTAGACAAGATAGAAAAAGAAGAAGATTACATAACGCTCAATGAGAAGCATCTTGAGCCTGCTAAGGAAAAAGAGGACCAGCCAGGCCTTTTCTCTGCATTTGCAGAGATTGAGATTGAGCTTTACGGTCCAGATAACCTCCTCGGTTTCTGCATGGATTACATGCCCTCTTCCATCGAGATATTTGAACCAGACGAATTTCGTTTTGATTCGCGTGATTTCACTGGATTTGTCAATGATCTGCAGGCAAAGCTCCACAAGATTGAGATGATCTCAAAGAAGCTAATGCTTGAGAACAAGCTTCTGAACAAGAATGCCGTGACAATAACAAACAACATAATAAGATTGGCTTTGGTCAACAAGCCCAGGACTGCAGAAGAACTTGAGAAGATGGTAGGAATACCGAACAAGCAGCTTGAGGGTTTCATCAAGGGTTTGATTGAAAAAGGAAAAGTTGAAAAAAAACAGGAACATTATCACCTGAAAAAATGAAAAAAAAAGAGCTTCCATTGGATATGTATATACTTTTCCTCATATTCTTTCTGCACTTATTGATAGTGCTGACTAATCTCAGCAGACCTTATTATGTGGTATTTGGCTTATTCTACCAGGAGTTGGGGATATCCACTGCACTTATCTATTCAGAAGCATTGTTGATAATAGTGATAGCGTTCCTTTTTTTCAGAAGGATAAGATGGGCAAGGCAGATTGGCATCATCTTCTATTCGATTCTGCTGGCAAATACATTGATCTCTGTCATGCCGGCCATATTCTTCAGAATAGAGCTGGGTTCATATCTTAGTCAGGTGATAACCCAAGACAACCTGTTCCAGGTATATTTAGTCAACATATTTGCCAAAGCCTTGATATGTATTTTTGCGATATTTTCTATCAGAAAGAACACCAGATATCTCAAGTTCTAAGAGCACCAAGATACACAAGCGACCATATCCCCGCAAGGATTATTAAAAGAACAATATATTCGAAAACACTGTTCGTACGAAATGGGCCTCTGATTTTCTTGTCTGAAAAGGGTGAAAACATTGCAACCCCGGATTTAGTAGCTGAATCCAGGAGGATATGGCTCAGATAACCGATGAGAAATCCAGCTGCGATCTCAATATTTTCCATGATAAGATAGAGCAGAACAGTCAATATGCAACATAAGAATACTGAATGAAAGAAATGCCTATGTTCAGAAACATATCCAAGTATCTTGATTCTTCTGCCAGCAATTGAAAAAGGGGTATCTATATCAGGAAACAAAGAACCAAGAACAGCAAATAAAATCAGAAAATCGCTCTGAAGATTCAGGATTAAAGAGAGGATTATGGAGACAAGAATTGCGCCTGCGATATGTGTGATAAATATCATATTCAGATATCATCAATAGAGGGAGTATTCTCTATCTCATCAAGAAGGTCCTCTATCTCATCATCTGAGACATCTGAGCCTTGTTTTTTCTTTTCTTCCTCTGCTTTATTATCATTATCCGCTGCCTCAGCAGATGCTTCTTTTGATTTTTCTTCTTCAGAAGAATCAGCTGAAACCTTTTTTTCCTCTTCATTGCCTGACTCAGAAGAAATTTCAGATGTTTGGCTCACATCAGAAGATTCTTTCATTGGCTCAGAAGCAGATGAAGACTGTTCTTTGGCTATATTTTCAGGAGAAGTTTCATTTTTGGTAACAGTAGGTTCATCAGATGAATTATTCTGGTTCACTTCATCTGAGATGGATTCTGCTTCATTTTTTTCTGCTGCTGCATCATCTTTTTCAAAAACCTCTTCATCAGGCTTTTCTTCCTTTTTACCTTCTGGCTTGTCGTCTACTTTCTTCTCCTCTGTTTTCTCTTCCGGCTTTTCTTCAGTTTTGGCCTCTGTCTCAAGTTCTGTATCTGTTTTTCTGGTGTCTTCTTTCTCAAGATCATCCAATGCCTCAGAACTGTCTGTTTCTGAAGGGCGGGCCTTATCTTCTTCACCTATTTCTTCAGATTCTGGTTTTTCTGCGGTTCGTGGCTTCTCTTTTTGAGCATCAGGAAACTGCTCTTGGAGTTTCTTGATCTCATCATCCGGATTTATGTCCATGAAGACCTGTGATGAGATGATCTCCAGCCTGTCAAACATAGTGTTTCTCTGCACTCTTCCGACAATCTTGATCTGCTCACCAAGAAGAGCGGTCTTATAGTCCTCGAATTCAGAAGGGTTCTCCCGAAAGGCAGTGAAATGGCTGTCATCTTTTTTCAGCAGCGCCTGGGCTTGGTTCTTGAAAAACACAGCCCTCATGTTGTCTGTGCCGTCATCGATGAACACGTTCATGACATATGAATAATTAGGATCAACATCGCCATGCGTTGAGCATGAGAATTTATTCTCGGCTGAATTGACCTTTCTGTTGCATTCTGGGCACACAGGATAGAACCTGGGCTCGAATACCTGCACGATTGTTCCGACAATCTCTGCATTTTGGTCATTTTCAGTCAGGTCCTTGATCTGTTTCCGGTTGCCTTCTGCGCTCTGCATCCCTCCAGCAGAAGAAGCAGAGACATTCGACTTGACATCATCTATCTTTACATCACTCGGATTCATGACAACCTTGCTCTGTGCATTCATATGTATCTCAGCATTGCCGTTATTGTCCCTTACATAGGCATTCATTATTTTTATGACATCGCCCTCAGAGATCTGTGAGGCGCTTTCGACCTGGTCATGCCAGCAGGTAAGCCTTGTCTCGCCGGTCTCATCAGCGATGATCAGGCTCTGCACTCTTCCCTTCGAGCCATTCCTCTCGAATTCATGGACAGGGAATTTCCTCATCACCTTGGCAGCTGTCTCTATGTTTCTCATGCCCACAAGAATATCTTTGATCTTGACTTTGCCAGAAGTCTGGACAAGCTTCACTCCGAGCTCATTTGCGATGATGAACGCAGCTCCTTCCTTAGAGATCAGGCCAGAGAGCTTGTCCATCTTTTCCTTGATTTTCTGGTTGATGTCCTCGTCACTGAGGCCTTTTTCCTCTCTAATCTTCTCCACTACCTGCTCGTAAGGAATCTTCACCATCTTAGGTTTTTGGATTCAAACATAGTTTATAAGCATTGCGGTTGGGATTTCAATCAGTCTGAAAGGTTTCCAAAGATCATCTCCAAAAGAATTGATTCATTGTAAAAACTCATAATGCCTTGCCGTAATGTTCAGCCAGCTGTCGTCCTGTCCAGTTCTTGACATCCTTTTTTGAGAATCCAAGTGTCTTTGCATACCTGAGCACATCCCCCTCAGACGGCCCTTCTATCTCCAGGAAGTCAGGAATCCCGGCAATAGAATCTATCTCAAAGACCATGTTATCCAAGACAAAATGTTTCCTTTTCTTGAAATACTCGGACTTCTTTGAAAATCCCAGGCTTTTGAGTATCTTCAGCATCTGCTCAAAATCAGAGACCTTGACCTCGATTTCCTTGCTTTTCCTGACTTTCTTCTGCTCAATGTGCTTTTTGTATGTGAGCACACTATCGCGTCCATCATCCCTGAGCCTGATAAGTGCTTTTTTTTCTGCAAGCTCATTCTCGTTGTCAAGAAATATTGTCCTCAGTTTCCGATCGAACACCAGTCGTGCACCTATCTTCCTGAGTTTCTTCTCGACTGCTGCAGGGTCTATCTCCAGGACCTTGACTTCAATCTCCTTATCATCTTCCTCAGCTTGATTTTTCTTCTTCATCTTCTTTATCCCTGAACCTGTCGATTACATCTATCTTTGGTCCTTCGTCATCCAGGTATTCATCGACAAATATTCTTGAGAGATCAGTCACCACATTGTCTCTCTCGTCAATACCTAAGACAATTACATCATAATCATATGCGCCAGACTGAAGAATCCCGTGCTGTTCCTCAAATTCCAATGCATTGTCTGTATTATAGTTGACAGCATTCCAGTCTATATCATATTCATATGACGAATACTGGCTCTTGTCAAAAACCGGGCCGCCTGAGCTTCTTTTCAGAAGTACCTCGATTCTCTCAAGGTCCCTGCAGACAGTCTGTCCGTCAGAGCTCAATAGAGGCATTGTGAGGTATCCCCCGTTTGACAAGTCAGATCCTTCAATTTTCTTCAGTATTGCTCCTGCAAAGGGCGTGCTGCTGTAAAGATCGCTTAGACTGATGTCAGTCTTCAATACATATTCAGGGACAAGATCGTCGCCTATGTTCTCTGATTTATATTTTTTCCTGATAAATGGCTCTGATGTGGTAAAATCTCTGTAAGGGAATAGCATCGGTGGCGCAAGGTCATCAAAAGATTTCGCAGAGGCTGTAGTCTTGATAACATGATTCTCATTGCCTGAAAAATCGACAGCAGTTACAGCGACATGATATTCATGCACCTCTTCTCCTGAGCTGTCATCGATCCAATCTCCTCCGCATTTTCTGAGCGCGACATAGATTTCTTCAGCATCAGGATCAAACTCATCGACGCTTTTCTCAGGCTCCATGTCTGATACATCGTTATCAGCGAAAGGAACCTCTGAGCCGGTCTTCTCCTCACAGTATATGTTATAATGTGATATATCTTCAACACTGCTTCCATCCTCATTTGTAACCGCGCCGATGTTCAGAAGAATCGCCCTTTCTGCGCCCAGCAGGTCTTCAGCAGACAGGCTCTCCACAGGAGGTGGAGCTTCCTGGTCATAGAAGCTTATGGCGAACTTATGCACGATATTTTGAGCCACCTGCTTTCCGAGCTCCTCATCATACACCCACTGGGCCCCACGCATCTCATCCTCGACCTGGAACTTGAATGTATATTCGTGATATTTTGACTCTTCCATTGTGCATGGCTCAAACCCTTGTTTTACGGCAAGATAATCCTGGAAGTCATCCTTGGAAAAAAAGCCGAGAAAGAGGTCAGAGCCGATCTTCATCTTGCCGATATACATGGCTGCCTTGTTTTTTGCCTCATTTGAATTGTCGATCAGTTTTCCGTCTACCCGGAGCTCTATGTCATTTCTGTCTATAAGCGAAGGCAGGACTTCAGGGTCGATATGATATTCAAGATGTTCGTCTTCCAGATTGACATTCCTTCCTTCAAGATGATATAGCATGCTTACCCCTTCACCGTCGATTGTCTCCTCTATGTTCATCGTATCTTTGAGATAGTTGAACTGGATGTCCCCAAGACTATTTTCACGAATAGTTATATATTGGTCTGCGACAGTCGTATCAAGCTCTATCTTGCAGCTGCATTCATCTTCTGGCGAATCCATGCATATCTGCAGGTCTTCGATGATTCCATAGAAGATCTCTTCATCAGGGGTGTATTCATCCATCTCCCATCCCTGTGTCTCTAGGTCCATCTCAGAGAACACATCCTCGGCGCACTCAGGTATCTTCTTTTTCTTGCTGCATTCCATGACTTTCGAATAAAACTCCCTCGCAGTTAGCCGCAGGTATCTGTAATCTTCCTCAGAATAAGGGAATCTGAAACGAAAGGACGGATTCAATGAATAGAATGAGAGCTCTTTTGGTTTATGGTCCACAATCTGTGTTTCATCGTCTGCATCCTCGTTGGATAAACCCTGGTCAACCAGTTCTAGGTAATGCCAGTCTGCAAATTCCTTCTGATAGCCGATTATCCTGTAGATTGTTTTTCGTATCTCCCTGAATTTCTCGCCGCACCTATCTAAGTTCTCCTTTGTTGCTTCATATCCTTCTTCCATCTGCAGTATATTGATTTCAGACAGTGCTTTCTCAAACTCCCGTTCTGTCGCTGGAGTATATTGAAGTTCCTGCACAAGCTTGTCAGGATCGATAAAAAGCGAGGCTACCGCAAGCCTGTCAAGGAATGATTCATCTTTTGTATATTTTGAGAATTTCTCTTTCATCTTCTTGATAAAGACAGCAAGATATTCTATAGATTCTTCAGGGTCCCTGCGAAAATCAGATGGTTCGATAGGACAGTCAGACCTCATGCAATTTACCCCATAGCCTTCGCAGTCTGTTATTTGCCTCTCCCCGGTATAAAGCAGTGCAGCAGGATAGCACAGGCCTGCGAGACCTACGCAGCCATATTTTGAAACATGGTCAGGGTTGCCTTCAGACGTGCCTGCGACAACACCAAAAAGCAGCGACCTGTCTACACCATGGCTTTTAGCTGTATTGGCAATCATATCCGAACTGCCCAAGACATTGTCCATGACTTTCTGGATCTTGGCATCGCCCGGCATGACGTTTAGGGGCACGAAAGGTTCTGCTCCGACATTAACATACACAAGCTCCTTTGAGATGCCGGTCACAACAGACCGCGTATCCTGCTTCTCAAGGTTCACGATAAAATTATTGGGTGGTATGTAAGCCTCAGTATATTTGCCTGTCAGGCTGTCGAACAGGCTGTTGAATTTTGCAGAGAATTCCCTATTTATTGAGGTAGGATAGCAGTCCTGGCCTGCTGCGGTCCATATCGCATATCCCTCGAATTCTCCGCACCCTGAAATGCCGGCATAACCTCCTTTTTTTGCAAGCTCATACCAGGTCTGATATGAGATGCGCCTCGCAGCCTCATCGATATACAGCCCTACGTTCTCTGCATGTCCGACAGAGCTGATAAAATCGAACTGCTTCTCGCCGATAGGCTCTTTAGCGAACTGACCGGATTTTGAGCCGATCACAAGGTATATGGAGATCATGGTGACCAGAGTTATCACTGCGATGAGCGGCATATAGATCAGGCCTTTTTTCCTCATTTTTCTAAAAATCCTGTTGAACATGCTAGATATCCTCCAAGGCATCCTTGTCTGTTATTTTATATAAAACTGCGAACCTTACCTTGATAAGTTCTGCATCTGGAGCATAAAGCGGCGGTATGGTTATTATCGACTCGACACCGATCTTATAATCGCTCGGCCCGACCATGGAGACAACGCTCGGCCCGAAAGCCTCGCTCCATATCTGTCTGTTTCCCTTGAATATTCCTAAGGACCAAGGCAGATCGTCTGCAACAGCATCCATATATTTTTCAAGAGGCCTGGTGTCTATCTTATCATCGCAGTCATTGTCCCTGACACAGTGCGCGATGACTTCTGCATTGGTCATGACTCCGTTCTCCGAAGGCCTGAGTCTCTCTAGCCGAAGATAATTGTTCAGTATGAAATCCCCGACAACCTCCCTGTTTTTAGCATCTATATTGACCTCATAGGCTTGGCCCTGGTACTTGAATATCAGGAAAAATGCTATGAATATCACCACTATGAACACTATGCAGAAATAATCCACAAGGTTCGATATCTCCGAATGTTTCATCCACTTCTTCATTTTAGCTGTTCGGGACGATTATTGCTGCCTTCATGATTCCCGGCACCATCATTCCCTTGTCTTTATATCTCATGAGGAACTTCTTGTCCTTTAATGTATAGCCGCCCTTGCCTTCATATCCTGTCTCTGCGATCACGATTCCGTCCAGGAACAGTTCTTCATTTACATATATCGGATCGATCTCCTTTCCTTTGTGCTCCAGTCTGTTCATCTCCATGTCAAAGAAAGTGATTTCTGCTGCAAAAAGATTGAATTCACCCATATCAAAAGCACTTTCAAGCCTCTTTTCAATAGCCTGTGTCGCGAATATCTCGTCTCTATCGATCTCAAGCACATACACCCTGTCCAATATCTCATCATGGTAAGAGACGCCTTCCGGCGACATGATAAGGGCATAGGAATCAAGCTCGACCATTGTCGGATGTATATCTATGTTCTTATGGATGAACATCGATGCCAGCACAACCACTCCTGCCACTACAAAGAAGGTCACTGCAAACCATACGAACAGCGCTCTCAGCTGAAAATCGCTTAATGTATCTGGTCCATATGCCATTTTATCCTAGCTCTCATAATATTTATCAATGCCTCTTAGTATAGCAGAGGACATCTGCGGAAGGTTTGCGATGAGGCAGTTGTTGTCCAGGTCATACTGCCCGATCTCAAGCACTATCCCTGCAGCAAAATTTCCTGCCCGAAGCACGCGGAAATTGCTGTCATCAAAAATCATCTCTGTCTTAAAGTCGCATTCAAGGCTGTTCTCGATTTCCAGCAGAACATAGCATGCAAGCTTATGGCTCAGCTCATTTCCTGATGAAGGTACATAGGCTCTGACTGCATTGCCCGATGATTCTGAATCAAATGTCTCGAGGCTGACCAGCACATCTGTCTTGGGATCGACCAAAGAAAGCCTCTGTCCGATGGTCGCTGTATGGTCGTCCCTGGTCCTGATAGTTGTATCAAACTCGTTTGCAGGGCTGATCTGCATTGCTCTTGCAAGGGAAAGGAGGTACTCATCTGCAGGATAGCCCTCATCAGTCTCCCGCTCGCTTGCATCCCTGCCCGATATTCCAGGATCCACAACAAGTATGTTCTTCTGTCTCATGACATCAACTGCCGGGCATACCTTCCTGATTATTCCCTTTCGTTCCCGGTCCACGTAGAATGTTTGCCTGTTGTTCGTAAAGACTATCTCATCAGAAAAGCTCACAGCCGAAATCTCCTTTTGAAGATTGTCGTCAAGATAGTATGGAAAATAATATTCCTCCTGGTCGATGATGAGGTCAGCGCTGTTCTCTGAGAGGTCGAACTCAAATTTTGTGATATCTGCCTGATCTTGAGTATAGCTGATGCTTGTGGTGTAAGGTGATGCGCTCACAAGGCCTGCAAGCATGGCGACATCTCTTGACAGGTATTCTGCCTCGAACTGCACATCATCCCTAATATGCATAAACATAAAGACAAAAATCACGATCACAAGAGCTGAGATGATAAGCTCGGTCACCATCTTCATGATAAGGTTCTGTCCTGCTTTTTTCTGCCGAAATAGCCGGCCAAATGGCTCTTTTAGCATCATGTTTGAATATTTGGAAGACGGATATAAATAGTTTTTGAATTTAAAGGCTATTATGAAATCCTGGCCGTCTGTGCCATGAGAATATATATCTTTAGGCAATATTCTCAGTTGGGCTAAGCCAACCATTTATGGTTGGCGCACGCCCTACATGGCTGGTCTGCGGGCCAGAGCGTAGGGCCAGGCGGAATATATAACCATTAGTGAATATTTTTAGTTGGGCTTTATGCCCAACCTCGCTGCTCTGCGGGCGAAACCGCAGGTAGGATAGGATTTCATAATATCCGAATTTAAAAAAAGCCTGGACTATTCATTTCTGGTTATGCGCAAGAAAACCGTCTGCCAGATAGTTCCTGCCGTATCCGCAGCAGCTCTCTGGGCCTGTCTCGACCTCGAAATTATATACCGGGATATTATCATTATACCTTTCGATTGAATCGATTTTTAGATATCCCTCTGGGCAAAAGACCGAATCACCCAGATCAAGGTCCCTGACAGCTACCCAGCCGCTATCAGACAACAGCCGATGCTCACCAGTCACCCGAAGCCTGGAATTGATAAGATACATCTCCTGTTCTTCAGGGGGGTGCTCAAATATCTCTGACACAGAACTCTTGATCCACACTTCCCTGCTCTCATCATATGACAATACCCTGTCGCCTTCCCTGATTTCATCCATCCGTTTTTCGCTTCCGTCAAAAAGCGTTATCATGGTATCGCCTGAAAAGCATTTCCAGGTAAGGTCATAGTCTCTAGGGTCCCTGGTCCTGATTGGAGTTGTCGGTATCTGGAACTGCTCGATATGCATCACATCGTCTCTTCTGGAAATTTTCACATAAAGCTGGTCTTCGCTTGTGCTAAGATAAGGATATTCGCAGCCATTTGTCTCAAACTTCTCGAAATCCCCGATATCCGGGTCGCCAACGCACACAGGACTGCCGCACTGCTTGCCTTCCCGCTTGCATAGGCACAGGCACATCCCAGGGCACGCGCTCGCTGGCCTGTATATATCCTCTCTGTTCCGGCTGCATCCTGAAGAAGGGTGCATGGTATCCCCGTAGTTCCATGCAGTGATATAGTAGTCTCCTTTGATAGACAGCGTGACAAGCTTTGACTGGCCTTCTTCGAGCTCTTGTATGTCTCCGACAAGCCGGTCAAAATTGTTCTTCTCCGGCCCTTCCCCTGCAAAGAACACAAGCCCGAGCAGCACGAATATTGTGATCAGCGCAAGGATTGAGATGAGTTGAAGTATTATCCCGATAGATATCTCTTTTAGTACAGCAAGGGCACCTTTCTTGTCCATGCCACATATTCAGGTCAAAGTATATAAATAGTTTTTGAATTTTATTCGATGCTGGATGAATCAGTCTCACATAATAGCAAAAAAAGATATCAGGTCACTGATGCATGTTTCCTGATGGAATCATCGACTCTGCCTTCATGACATCGATCATGTAGTCCCACTCTTCTGCCTTGACAACCATTCCGTCAGCGATATAGTTCATGCCATAGTTATGGTCGATGTCAAAATCAGTTCTCTTCAGGATGAGCTTATAGATCTTCGCTTTCTTGGGCATTTTCGTGATCTCAAAATTCTTTTGTTCACCATCATCATATACACCGTGCTTTGACTTAAGAGAATCCGCATCCCTCCAATAGAAACCCCCTGAAGACGCAGAAGCGACCAGTATCTTCACATCGCCTGTCATGGACACGGTCTCTTCGCCGCTCCTGAGTATGTAGAACTCAAGAGTGTCTGGCCCGAACTCAACCACCTGTTTGACCTCAGTCTCGACCATGCCCAATGAAACAGAATCACCCACAGGAGAAGGCCGCTCATACACAGTCATCACCTTGTCGCCTGGCCGAAGGTCTTTTATCGGCTTTTTGTTGTTTTCCTCATCGACAGTGATCATCGAATCGCCGAGAAGCCCGTATATTCGATTGAACTCAACATCGACCGGAACAACAGTAAGCTTGTGTTCGATCCGCAGTATATTGATATTCAGAAAATCATCCTCTGGTTCCAGATAAAGGTATTTGCAGCTCACTGGATTGTCAAGCTCTTCTATCATCTCCAGATCAGTCACGCACTTGACAGGACTTGCACCTGCTGCGCCATGTTTCATCAGGCATATGCACATTCCCGCGCATTCTGTTGGCCTGAATATGTCGGTTTTCCTGTTCCTGTCGCATTCCTCTGCCATAAGCCTCTGGTCTTTAGGGTTCCAGCCTGCTACAAAATAGTCATCAGCCAGGAAAAGCTTGACCTCCCTGGTCTTTCCGCTCTTGACCTGCCTGATATTCTCGATGATCCTGTCGAAATTGTTGACAGAATATTCCTTATCCATGTCTTTTCCAAACAGCGTTGCAGCCATGAGATTTGTTGTAGCAGGAAAGATGAACAAGATTACCAACAACGAAAGGATCAATGTGGATAACTTATTTATCATGGCCTTCTTCATCTTGATTCAGTGGTCCCTCTAGTATCAGCTCGGCGACGGTTCTGGACAGGAATTATGGAATTCGCAGTCGCACCAATCCCCGTCTTTTGTCTTTTTCTCATCATGTAGTCCATTGCCATTCGAATCAGGATCTCCTGGCCCGGCAATGCATTCCTTGTCCTCGTCCATGTCATCGAACCATTCTCTGAACCACTCGCTTATCCTGCCCACGCCTCCAAGATAAAGTGCGATCAGGACAGCCATGGTCACAAGCAGTATCGCAGCGACAATGACGACATTCAGTGTCATCTCAAATCCTTTCTTTCCTCTCATTTTTCAATACCTCGTAAATTTATCAGCATGTCTTGATGTCGTCGGACAACCCCTGATAGCTTTCCCTGATAAAGCAGAACCTCGGCCCTTGCTCATCCCGGCTGATGATAACAAAATCCGCCTTAACAGGAGCGACCGGCTCGTCCTCGAACAGTCCGGCCATGAGTGTCCCATCCCGGCTGGCAACGGTCATATCAAGGCACTCGCGGGCATGCCCTGAAGGTCTGTAGCAGGCATTGCCTTGCATTGGTATAGCTTGGCTTTTAGCGCCATTCTCGAACACATAGACATATGAATGTGAATTTTCCGGGTCCTTGTTGTCGAAGACAGCCCCTATCTTTGGGTTCAGGTACATAAGGTCCCTGCTCAGCATGCATTTGCACTCCTGTCCGTTTTGGTTGTTCAGTATGCATTGGTTGATGTCCTGGACAAGGCCACTATGCCAGAGATTCAGCTGCTCAACATCTGTGCCCCCCATATTGAATGTCGTGCCGATGAACTGCTTTGTGCCTTCAGCCCACAGAGGGCCTCCGAATGAGCCCATCAACGCCACCAATACGACCATGGCTACTATGAGGCTTCCTGTATTATGTAACATATTTCCATCACTCATTTCCATTCACCATCAAAACATATTGTCGATAAATTCGTAAATCGAGTCCATCTTTCCTGAGAGCATTCCGATGAACAGCAGCACCAGAATCATCCCGACCATGACAAATATGGTCATCGCAAGCCAAAACGGCATATCTCCCTTCTTGTCCATCACGAACCACCTGGCGTAGGAGTTGGTCCGAGCACCTCTTGATAGAACCTCTCCTCCTCTTTTATAAAATTATCCTGTTCTGCCGGAAGTATATCGCAGTCCAGGCTCTTGAACGAATCTGAATCATATGGGATAAGGGCAGTATATGCTTCCCAGTCCACGTCAGTCATTTGTGAACCTGCTACAGTCCCAGCACCCGCACCCGCCGCTGTGACTCCGGTACCTACGACGACAGCTCTCTTGATTGCCCTTTTTGCAGCAATTTTCGCAGTCAGTTTTGCAGTTAGCTTGATCGCCTGTTTGACGCCCATTGCAGCCAAAGCAGCTTTTGTGGCTGGATCAGGAGATATGATAAATACTGCAATTGTAGCTACATCCAATACAACGCTTGCAACCCCTACTACTTTTGCTGCCTTCATGCCAAGTTTTGCGCCTTCTGATCCTCCCGCTTCCGCACCCTCGCCGGTCCTCCTTTCTGTTGCCTTCCTATGGATGTACATGGTCGCATAGGGAGCATTCAGCTCAATCATCCGGTATTCGCTGTCCAATGAGCCGTAATCATCCATTATATTGTCGATCTGCTCTTGTGAAACATCGTATGACTTAAGGTAATTGAAGTATGTCTTGGTCGAATCGATTTCTGTCTTGAGATATTTTGCAGGCACCTGGTTGTTCAGAAGGTAAAGCGTGAAATCGTCTATCTTCTTGTCCTTTGCATCTCCCTCAAAATCTATTTTTGAGCACACCGCACAATAGGTCAGCTCATCTCCTGGTGTATCCCGGAACAGGTTGAGTCTTCCCTCACCGTACTTGTACCAGCATTCAGCCATCTCATCTGCCAGTTCCTGCTTGATTTCAGCTTCATTGCCTGTCTTGATGGTCTTTTTCTTCATAGGGCACCTGATCGAGTCGAGCATATCAGTCCCTCTGAGTCCGGATGCAGCATTCATCTGGACACTGTCTCTGCACGCCTGCACAGCTGCAAAATCATTCGATATGAAGAATATCTTCCAAAGCACAGCTATCAATAGGAGCATCCCTACCATGGCGATTATGACGACGCCAAACATCCCCATTGTCCCGCCTTCTTCCTCAGGATCCATAGCTACACCTCAATTCACGATTAGAGCGCATTGGTTCACCTTCTCTTTTGGAAACAGCAGCAGGAAATAAAAGGCCTCCTTGCCTGCCCAGCCTTCAAAAAACGATGGCTGTCCGATATGAGCATACAGATAATACTCCTCATCAGTATCCATACGCATGGTCTTCATCTTATCGATTGAAGATACATCAGAAAGGTCAGATCCGAAGTAAAAGCGGTTATCAGGATTATCTTTCTGAAGGAAATCATGATATGTCTGTCCATTGTATGTTGTCTCTCTTATCTGCGTTTTTTGCAGATATTCAAATATCCCGGGTATGATCTTTGTATTTACGCTGTCGTGGAAGATGATGTCAGAGCAGAGCAGGCAATAGCTCTCCATGCTGCTCCAGAATGATTTTTTATTTGAATAACCCACCATGTTTGCAGGAAGTATCCGGCCCTTTCCCTGCCCGATGTTTTCCCAGCACCTCTTGAACTCCTCAGCCACGACATATTTCACTGCTGCCTTCAGGTTTTCATCTGTCGGATCGAACCTGGTGACTGCACTGCCTGACTCCAGGAACACCTTCATGTTCTTTCCGTCTTTCTCTATATGGTCCGGATAGACCACGACATCATTGACATGGCACTGGATAGGCGTATCTTTATAAGCGCTGGCCACAAGGCTGGCAGTGCATGTCGTATCGCTGGCCTCGCCCAGAAGCATCTGTAAAAACATGCTGATAAAAAGCGCAAGCACGCCTATCACGATTATCGTATAGATAAGGTTAACAAGGCTTTTTTGGATTCCTCTTTTTCTCATCGCCATAAAAACACCGCTTCACTGCATAGCCCGAAGCTTTGATACAAGCAGCGCAAAACCTGCTATAATGAGTATTATCAGTATCAGATACATCAGTCTGGTCGCATCAACAGCCCGTTTATTCATATATAAATCCATAAATACATAGATATATAAATTTTTCTGGGAGAATTATTCTACCAGCACTCGTCGATATCCTCGATGGTTATGCCTTGTGTCTCGCACTTGACCGTCCTGCCGTCGATATCCACCCAGGGGACTGCCTCGACAGTGATTATTGGGCCGGTCCTTGTGTGGTTATACTCTGCTTCACCCTTGAATACTGCGCCGTTTCCGATATTCTCGACATTTCTGACAGACACAGTCTCATCCCTGCCTTGTATCGTGAGATCCATCCTCTCTACCCAGTTGTTCCTGCTGTTGAGGATATCAAGTTTCAGGACATTTCCTTCGAAGCAGACTTTCCTCTTGCCGCCGATATCGACGACAGACAAAGTCACAGCAAGGTTGCATTTGCCGAGCTTCTCAGAATCCTGTATATTAGCAGTGACCTTTGCTGTCGGGCTCTCGTGACAGCTTGTAATAACCAAAACTAGAAATATGATAAAAAAAATAAAGGTTTGTTTCATCATTTAACTAGACGATATTCCAGGGATGCCGCAGCACTTGTTACCATCTCCGCAGTCCATGCCATCTATCTCTTCTAGATTCCCTTGGCATTCGACCTGGCAGCTTCCTCCTGCTTCCAGGCAACTGGATCCCACTTCTGTAGATACCTCGCTCATGTTCACAAGGAAGATTGCTGCGACCACGACCAGCACTAGAAGCGCTATCGCTGCGATAATGATGACATTCATTGATATGCCTTGTCCTTTTTTGTCCATATGATTTCACCTCGAAAAACATTAATTGTTAAATTAAATAATCTAACTATCGTCAGGTTCTTCACCGCTTCCGCCTCCTTTGGAACAGCATACTTGACCGGCTGCGTCATCTGCGCATTTCTTATTTAGTATGATTCCGTCAGTACACCCGCCGCTTTCCACACATACCCCGTATGTAGGTTCGCATTGATTCACTTTTGGCTGCACCTTTCCCATGTTCACCAGGAAGATTGCTGCGACCACGACCAGCACAAGAAGCGCTATCGCTGCGATGATGATGACATTCATTGAGATCCCTTGACCTTTCTTATCCATATGATTCACCTCAATTTGGCACTTGATTCTATTCCTAATTATTTACCTATTTAAATATTTCCCTTTTTTGGCGCTGTCCCGAAAGTCATTAGCATATTATTAAATCCGTCAGTGCCATGAGAATATATATCTTTAGGCAATATTCTCA
>CAYMIF010000046.1:0-16193 GCA_964390375.1 uncultured Methanosarcinales archaeon | reverse complement strand
TTGGCGCACGCCCTACATGGCTGGTCTGCGGGCCAGAGCGTAGGGCCTGGCGGAACCGATGTGAAACATCGGTGAAGTAGGATAGGATTTCATAATAGCCTAAACAAGAAAAAAGCATTTATATTAGTTGCAGTTTATGCAATTCATGCAGACCATACCTTTGCTCAATACCGATTGCCTGTTGGCGATGGCCAGCACTGATGAAATGGTCTTGGATGAGCATGAACTCGGATTTCTCTCTTCATATGCGCCTTCAGTTTTTTTAGACAGGCCCTTGGTTGATATCATTGACGACCCGGATGTGAGAACCGAGGTAAATCAGCAGGTATATGATGTTGTTGTCAAGCTCGACATTTCTGCAGCCCGCAATCATGATCTGGGAAGGCTTGAGGCATTGGTCCTTGAGAAGAGTGCGGTCTTGAATCCTATCTTTGAAGCGCTTGGAATACCTGGGATCTCGCTTGACGGCGATGTTTTTTCAGCTCTTTATTATCTGAAGTTAAGGGGTCTTGAGGCTCTGAGGCTGACTGTTCCTGATTGCAGGTTTCCTGATCAGGTTCGCCGGGCAGATCACTCCCGGTTTGATGACGAGAGAAGGGACCTTACAGAAATTTTTGGATCAGTTCCGATGATGGTCTATGGAAGTGCGCTTTACAGCAATAATCCACATGATATAGACACGATGGTTTTTCCGACAAGGTTCTGTCCGAATACCTACAAGCGCATAAGGGGCAGGTTTGATCAGGAACGGTCTCCTCCTTTGTCTTTTGTGATAACTCCTCGTGATTATGTCCACGCGTCGGCGATGTCCGAGGCAAGAGGAAATTTCTACGGTCCTGATTCAGTCATGATTAATGGATCCATAACAGTGCCGCAATATGATTCTGCATACCAGCAGAGGCTGCGCATGTTTTCTACAGCAAAGGAATATCTGCGCCTCAGGAGAGCCATGACTGCACAGGGAATAGCAGCATGTGAGGGAATACTCCCAAGGATAAACAGCTATCTTAAGATTCCCAAGATTCTTTATTTGAATCTGACTGGCTGCAGGAATACACATCCAGGGATACCACAGACCATGAATTTGACTGAGCTGCCTGTAAGGGATAAGCTTTTGGGCCATCTCGCTTGCGCCTGTATGAGCGCGTATGCCCTGATGAAGGATTATTCGAAAGATCTGAAATAAATTCATTGGGTTTCCCAACCTTTAAAAATAACCAAGTCATTCCTTCCAAAAAAAGAGCTGCACTATGCATCTCTAGGAATTCTAGAGTATACTTAGTAAGGGTGTCTGAGAATAATAGATATAGTAGGCTGTAGCCATGTCGCTAAGAATTGCGAAAGGACAGTAAAGAGGCTTGAGGGACTGAACATCGACCAAAAGACCATAGTGTTCCTCGAACCCAGGAAGGCAATATTGTCAGGTCAGAAATCATGCAGGTATAGCTCTATTGGTAGGTTTTTTTCTGGAATAATTTCATTTCTGGCAGAAAAAAAGGCTTCAATAATCCCTCTGAATCCAGAGCATATGCTGTCTCATAGGACTGATTTGATATTCGAGAAGACCGCGATGCAGCTTTCTGAAGAGGAATACATGGCAGAATTGATAATAAGGATAGCAAAATTGTCTGATAAAAGGATAATAGTACTCATCGGAAACATCCATGCAGAAAGACTGAAAAAACTTCTCAATTCCAAAGGCCACAGAGCTATCTATCATGATATCTCAGAAAACCGATCATCTCAGAGGA
The DNA here is from genome assembly GCA_964390375.1 of uncultured Methanosarcinales archaeon. Taxonomy (GTDB): domain Archaea; phylum Nanobdellota; class Nanobdellia; order Woesearchaeales; family DSVV01; genus CAYMIF01. Next base: position 14,442 of record CAYMIF010000046.1, on the reverse strand, counting down.
GGTTTCAGGATTATAGGGCTGCCTTGTCTTTGGATGTTATTTCAGGTCGATCATGCGATTCAGGCATCATAAGATGGCACGCAAGAAAAGCCAGGAACCGATGCTCATCTCTCCTATCCAGGTCATCCATGTCTGAAGATCACCCAATATATCAATATCCTTATTCTGCCTCACTTCTTGGTTTAGTATGATTCTATCTCTTTATTCATCAATCAGAGACAAAAAATCTTCATCATCAAAAAATAATAAAATATTTAAACTAAAGAATCATTACACACAAAAAAATTAATATAACGTGGTGATAGATTATGAATAAGGCTTATATTAAAGTTATTTCAAAGATAGGTTTTTTGACGGTTGTGCTGGCGATGATGCTTTTTCTTAGCGGAACTGTCTTGGCTAAGTCTTTGTATGTCATAGCAGATATAAATGCTTATCCGGATATTCCTATAGAAGCATATGACATACAGGCGGCGCCGACTTATTTGGCATACCAGACCACCAGCTACATTCCAGATCGGGATGGAGGAGCAGTGGGGATTACCATTGACACAGATACAGGATATCTGTTCGTCACATTTGAGTTTTCTAATGTGATTGATCTTATAGATGGTACGACAATGACTACTCAGGGAACAGTCACAGCACCGGATGCCACAAACCTCGCAGGGATTGTTGTCGATCAGGAAAAGTCTAAGGTGTACACAGTTGATAGGAATACAAATCACTTATATGTATACAATTGGGATCCTGCTGCAAAAACATTGACATTGGAAGGCGATTCTTATATAGAGCTAGAATGCAACTCTGGTCTTTTCGACATTGCATTGGATGAGAACGCAGACCTTCTTTATGTAGGAGACAGCTCGACTGAGGTCAAGTATTTCAGCACAGATGACTGGTCAAAGCAGGGTGAGTTTACTGTATCTCATGCTGCAAGAGGCATAGCAATTGATGTCGACAATCAGATAGTATATACTGGATCTGGCGGCCCATTTTCATCCTCATATTTATTGAGCAAGTATGACCTGAATACAGGAACCGAAACAACAAAAGACACTGGAGGGATTGTCCTGGGAATCGCAGTGGACCCTGCATCAGACCTTGTCTATTTTACCACATACGGCTATGGAACCTCCAATGATCGACTAGTTGCCTATGATAAGGACCTAAATGAGTTCTGGAAATCTGATGACCTGGGAAATCCGACAGGCATAGCGATTCCAGGTAAGGATATCTCATATAATCCTTTGAACCTGAACAAGGCAGACAGCGGGGATTGCGTAATGCCAGATGAGACCTTCACATACACGATATCTTTCACCAACCCGAATGAAGAGGCTATGTCAGGTGTCTTGATCGAGGACACTCTCCCTTCTGAAGTGGATTTTGTCTCAGCATCTGACGAAGGTACATATTCAGGAGGAAAGGTCGCTTGGGATATCGGAAGCGTAAGTCCAGGAACCGACTCAGTGACCGTGGATGTCAAGGTCAAGTCAGGGACCGCTTATAGCTCAGTCTTTACAAATTCTGTGACAATAGATTCTGAGCAGACCGGGCCGACAACTCAGAGCGAGGATACAGAGGTCTGCGCTGAACCTGCACCGACCCCGACTCCGAGCCCGTCACCGACCCCGACCATGACACCAAGCCCGACCCCGACAACATCGCCGACACCAGGACCTACACCTATACCTGAGTTCACGACAATCGGTGGAGGCATAGTATTGCTGGGTTCAATCTATCATGCGATGAAAAAGAGAAAGAAGCTGAACTGAAGCTCTTATTCTTATTTTATTATTTTTTTATTTGTTTGTATTTTTCAGAAATTCTGATGATAGTTTCTTGTAAGCATAGTCCATGATGATCTTTAGGTTTTCGATATCAGCCTGATTGTATTCTATGAGTGTCTGAAGTGCATCAGGGTCTCCTCTAAGATGTCTTTTCCAAAGGCGCACAGCTTCGAATCCGTCTACTTCTGAAATTTCATCGTCACGTACTATTCCCAACTGTTTCTCTATGAATTTCAGTCCGCCTGAAAAACCAAGTTTCTTCATGATAAACCTGAGGTCCACATGAAGGTGTGAAAAATCAACATTTGGAAATTTTGCTTCAAGAAAAGGCAGGTCAAAGCATGAGCCGTTGAATGTCACAAGCATGGAATATTTCTTTATCTCTTGCTCAAAAAGAGAAAGATTATGGCCATTGACAAATATCTTGCTGCATTCGCCGTCATATATACCTACGACCGTGACATCATTCCTCTGTTTTGAAAGCCCGGTTGTCTCGATATCCAGGAACCCAACATCAAAGTGCCTGTATGCTCTCCAGTGTTGGTTTTTCGGGAGCAGTCCTGAAAAAAAACAATGGTTCTTTGATTCCAGTTCATTTATCGACTGGCTGATTACCTTCATCATCTTCTCTTTTCTATAAGCTGGAAGAAAACAGTTCTGGTTATACTTGATGAAATCATCCCAAGTCAGTATGTCCTGTTGCCACAACCTTTTTTCCATGGATTCTCCAACACCTGGTATATGTATGAATGTTGACCGCAGCATGTTTCTTCCTCTTTTTGATTTTCTGTGTGCATTTTTAGATTAGACCATCATATTTAAATCTGTCTGTAAATCTATCAGAAAGTTTTCATCTTGCCAGGATATTTTTTACATTTTTTATAATAGCCAACAGGTATTTCTCTATCTTTTCTCTAAAGATATACATGATACCTGAAATTATCATCATGACAATGAAGACTATTGTCGGAACCATTGGGTCTTGAGATGCTATCCCGTCTCCCACTAGGTTCAATACAATAAAGCCAGGTAGCCTTCCAAGAACAGACAATATCACCAAAAGCCTAATCCTGATTTTCGTGAGTCCGCATATGAAGCAGACAGCATCATCCGGAAGAGCAGGAAGAAGAAAGATAAGAAATATTGTCGCTGCCCCGCCTCGCTCGACAGCAGAATCAAATCTTTCAAGGTTCTTTTTTGACACCATTTTCTCTACAAAAGGTCTCCCGTATCTTCTGGATAGTGCAAACGCGATATACGAGCCTATTCCAAGTCCGATAATAGAATATATGGTGCCGAGAAGAGCGCCGAACAAAAAACCTGACGCGATCCCCATGACCTGTCCTGGAATCGGTGCGAGAACGACCTGCAAGATTGCTATTATTATGTATACGATTGGACCTAAGGCACCAAAATCAGAGATGAATTCACGTAGCCCAAAAGGATCAGTCAAAAATTCGCTGAAATATATCATTCCAGAAGCAGAAAGTACTGTTATCGCAACCAGAAGAATTACAGGCTTTAGTATTATATCTTTATTTTTTTTGTATAAGTCTATCTTCCCGCTCATTCCTGAGCGAAGAAGAATATATGTTTAAAAATTATTCGCAAAAAAATTGCTTTATTAAAAGAACGCGTTCATTTATACTTCTTCTTGATGTTCTTGAACTGTGACTGAAGATAATCGAATATCTTCTGAAAAACAGCTATGTCATCTTTTAGTTTCTTCTCCCTTGCCTTCAGCTGACTGACCTCCTGTTCCAGCTCTTCGATCCTCTTTAGTTTCTCGTCTTCTGAAAGTTCGTTAGCAGAAATTTGCGAATTCTTCGGTGGCGCGGGCATGCCGGCATAAGAAGGCTTATGATATGTATGGTGGCTGTTCTGCTGCCCTTGCTCTGTGAATCCCTGCCTCTCTTCATAAATCATTTTCTCGTCTTGCCCTCAGGAACTGGTTGATGTCCTGAGTAAATACGTTTATCTCTCTTGAAAGCTTTCTTAGCTTGTCTTCATGGTTGTCATATCTTTTGGATATCCCGGATATCTGCGCAGATATCCTGTCGAGATGGCGAAAATCCCTTGCATCTTTTTTTGAACTGCTTTTAGCGGCTGCTTTTCCCGCATTTTTGATCTTCTTCTTATGGGAGAAAACCCTGGCCTTTGAACTGATTTCTGAGATGATATTCCTGTGTGAGAAGGCTACAAAGCCAATAATATAGAGGACAAAGAGCACAAGCATCACAAATAGTATTCTCACTGACCATGCTGCGATTAGGTTGAGTATATCTGATTTCTCTTTTTTTATTCTAAAGGCCAGCTGTTTCTCTTCATGCTTCTCAAGAGCCCTGCCGTATGACACGTCCATAAGAAGCCTGTAGTCTCCTTCATTTAGTTCAGTCGTGTCTACTTCCAGTTCAACAAGATTGTATTCTCTTTCCAGCTTCCCTTCTTTTGTGCCTGTGATGTCTGTGTTTTTGACTTGATAATGGATCTTATAGAATATGATGCCTCCAGTAGGGTTTTCAATATTGACAGAAGTATAGAGCTTCTCTTCAGGTGCTATTGTCTTAAGATTTATGTTCTCGCGTCCAGGTTCAGATACACTTATTCTGTTGCTCAGTTTTCTGGTTGTCTGGCCAGCGTATTCAAAAAACCCTTCAATTAGATATTTTCCTGGCGGTATGGAGTCAGTATACATTATTGATAGATTTGAACTGCTTCCCGGAAGTATAAGATATTCGTTTTCTGGATTGATCTCGTCTAAAAGATGGCTCTCTTCATCCAAGAGCCTGATTCTTGGTGTTCCACGGACGTTTACGTTGCCTGTGTTCTTGATTATAAAAGAGAAAAAAAGAGGTTCGCTGAAACTTGCGTTGTTGACTGAAAAACTCTTTAGTTCGCTCCTTAGTTTCTGCTCTCCAGGAACCTCTATAAACAGCCTGAAAGATGCAAGTGTTATGTCATTGGACTTGGCCTGCAGGGTTAAGACATGTGCTTCTGGAGAAATCGAATTGGATATTTCAACTGCAAGCTTGACATTCTTCTTGCTATTCGCTGCGAGTGAGAATTCCTGTGGTTGGATATCCTTGATCAGGCTGTCTAGGTATTCTGATTCCGGGGAAAGGACAAGTTCGATATCATGGTCTGTGGCTTCCTGATTTATTATTGTCAGCACAAGCTGATATTCTCTAGAGAACTCTGGATTCGGTATCCTATGCTCCAGCGGATTTATGGTAAGCCCAAAACAGATTGGAACAGTTATTAGTAAAGCTACCGCTAAAGCTATCAACTTTGTATTCATTTAACCCACACGTCAAAATACCCTTTGTAAAGTTAGTTACTATCATATATAAAAAGATTTGGTACTACTCTTGGGCAGAGAAAAGAGATTGTCCTTTGGAATCTTTTCAATACCTTCTGTCTCAACATAATATTTAAATATGTCATAGCAATCTCATTGCAAAAGACCAAGATATAGGAGGGATAATGCATGGATGACAAGAAGAGGTTGGTTTTGGACACTAATGAACATTATAAGGAATCATGTTTAAGGATTGCAGAGGAGAAACTCTCAGGCTACAGTTCAATAGAAGAGATCGAGAAGGTGATTGACGACATCAATATATATCCGAACCTTGATGGCCTCCAGGATCCAAAGGATATCTTCATTCTGGATGAATCGACAATCACGGATGAGGAGATTGATGCCGCAAAGGATGCTGTCCTGAAAGGAGAGATCTTCTTCGAACATGCATGTGCAGGAGAAGCGACCCGTCTGGGTATTGGTACCAAGTATCTGCTTAATCTAAAAGAACTCCCAGTCAGCCAGATTGCAGAGATGATCACAAAGGAGAAAGGAGAGCACGTGACTGAGAAACAGGTCATAGAAGAAGCAAAGATTGATCCAAAGGAACTGGCTGATCTTCCTTTAGGGGTCCGTCATATGTTCCAGCTCTCATTTGATATAAAGAAGCTGGCTCAGAAGAGAGGAAAAGATCCTGTTGATGCGCTTTCTCGTCAGGAGATGATTGTGATACTCAACAACAAGACAGACGAGGAGATAATCAGGACATTCATTGATAATGATTTTTTCGGATTCCAAAGAGATAAGGTCTATTTTATGGTGCAGAAAGATTATTACGGAATCAATATCGACAAGAGCGGCAGACCTTTCTTTGATGGGGCCAGTGAAAAGAGGCTTCACAATCATGGCCAGATGGTCATGCAGGAGACCATGGACAAGCAGGTATTCCATCTGGAAGATGACCATAAAAGAAAATATCTGACAGCAGAGGAATTCGGTAATGTCCTGAAAGGGAAGCTGGACAAGATATCATATAACATAGAGGATCTTGCATATCTGACATCTTCGATAGATTTCCTGAGTCTTGCGATTGCTCTTAAGAAAGGAAAAGAGGGTTTTCGTATGACCATGGAGATCGTAGGCAACAATCCTGAAAATCCGCAGATTGGCGGGATGGCGGCATATGACCCCAGGATTGGAAGAAATGTCATGATAGAGCTGTTCCAGCTCAAGGGGATGCAGGGAAAAGATATTACATTTCTCAACAAGAATTTCAACAATTACCCATATCCCTACGATTCCTGGAAAGAGCTAAAGGATAAAGGTCTCAATATGCCTCTGAAGGTCAAGAAAGGTTTTTTGTATTTCCAGCCTGTCCAGGGAGACATAAATTTCCTGGTAAAGACCGAATTTGTCCAGCGCAAGGTACTAAAGCCAATCAAGGCCTGGAAAGCACCCAGCACGACTCCTCTTGCTATCGAGTATTCGTCTGTGCAGGACAGTCAGCCTGGTTTTCTGGAATATGTGGAATCGCACCGAAGATGAAGATTAAGATAGACAGCAGGAAAGGAACAATAGATTCAGATACAGCAGATGATCCGCTGTTCTTGCTCACCAACAAGAAAGGCGGATTTCTTCTTCTGGGTGCATCTGCCAATGTCTCAAAGTATAATGGCGTCTTTTTTATGGATCCCAAAGAGGATGATTTTGAATTATTCAAGGTCATCGATGATATTCGTCTGGTTGGATCAAGCCCAGAGTTGCTGACATACAATCTCACAGAGGTACACAGGCGAAGCAGGCATACTCAGGAATCATTCATGCTCGATAACGGAAATGCCCTGGTCTATGAAGTCAACGGCTATCTTGGAGACATAGCCATCAATCTTGACTGCAGGAGAATATATGATTACACAGACATGGGCAGAAGATACGAAATTTCAGAGGATGACGGACTGATAATCATCCATTATACAAAACACAAGGACCATACCATGTCTGAGGCGGATTACGAGCTTTATTGCGTGATAAAGGGTGCTGAGAGTTTCGAGGTAAGGGACAACTGGATAAAAAAAGAGCACCTGTTTGACAAGAAAAGAGGCTCAGGGCCATTCGAGACCTATGTATATGAAGGGCTTGTAATACCAGTGAATGGTGCAAAAACACTCATCATGGGCTATGGCACAGACCTAAAACAAGCGAAGTTCCTAGTGAATCATGCAGACAAGAACATTTCGTTCATCCGGAAGACAAAAGGTTCATACATGGCTTCATTGGTCACACATTTCAAGGATCTCCCTGGAGATAAAATTGATGCGGCTCTTAGATGTTCGATAGCTGCTCTGGACCAGCTTCATTGCGAGAATGGGAAATATTTCGGCATATACGCAGGTCTTCCATGGTTCTTCCAGTTCTGGACAAGGGACGAGGCGATCTCACTCAGGGCATTGATGCTCCAGGAGAAATACTCAGATGCAAAAAATATTCTATTCAGGCATATTGAAAATATTCTCGAGGATGGCAGGATATCAAACAGGTACCCTGAATCGATGCTCGGGTCCGCAGACGGTGTTGGATGGACATTTAAGAGGATGCATGATCTGATAGCTGTGCTTCAGAAGAAAAAGAGGTTATCTGAGTTCATGTCTGCTCAGGATCTGGAATTCATCTACAATAAGCTAGAGCGATCAATTGAGAGGATAAGAAACACCCATTCAGTCGGAGGGCTGGTGATGAACAAGCCGCTTGAGACCTGGATGGACACAAGTTTTGAGGATGACACCCGCGAGGGCGCAAGGATTGAGATTCAGGCCCTGATGCTTGGGATGTACAGGCTCATGCAGGCTCTTTGTCTGCTTTTGAAGAGAAAGGATCGATTCTCAGTATACTCTGATATGGAGAAGAAGATGGCAAAAGAGGTAAGGGACCATTTCTGGAAAAAGCCAGTCCTATACGACGGCGATAACGACTCGACGGTCAGGCCCAACATATTCATAGCATCCTATATCTATCCTGATCTTCTAACAGCCAGGGAATGGACTGCCTGCTTTGACAATTCTCTTTCCAGGCTATGGCTCGACTGGGGCGGTCTTTCAACTATCGACAAGGCCCACCCATGGTTCACTGAGAACTACACAGGAGAGAACAACAAGAGCTATCATAGGGGAGATTCCTGGTTCTTTCTCAATTGCATCGCAGCGATTGCCATGTATCGCACAAACAGGCAGAGATACAGGACTTATATAAGAAAGATCATAGATGCTGCAGCAAAAGAATGCCTCACAAAAGGAGTGATAGGCCACAATGCAGAGGTCTCTTCAGCATCAGGTTTGACTGGAGAGGGCTCTTTGTCTCAGGCCTGGTCAAGCGCGATGTTCATCGAGCTTCTTGATTCTGTTGATATTGATTTTATTTTCAGGAAGTGATCGATTCACTTACCGGATCGATTTTTTTAGAATTTATTTTATGATAGAGTATTTGCAGTACTTTTTTTTGCACTTTATTTGGATGGCTGACGCTTCTCATCTTTTTGACCAAACCAAGAGCCTCATCAAGCTTCATCCCTTTGGATATAAGATAGGCAGCAGTCATGGTTGGTCCTCTGCCTTTTCCTGCCCTGCAGTGGATATAAACTTTGCCACCTTTCTCGATCTCTGAACCGATGAATCTTATGCCTTGCTCAAGGTCCTTTATGCTGGGTGCTCTCCAGTTCTTGGTTGGGAGATGAAGTGTCCTGAATTCTTTTGTGAACAACGGTTTGGACTTTCGCATGTCTACCACTGCTGTGATTCCTGCATCATTGAGGACTTTTGCTCCGCGAAAGTCAAACATTGAACCCAGATAAAGATTTTCGCTGATCCTGCTCAGTCTTGATTGCCGAAGACCGAAATATTTTGAGTAATATCTATTATATGTTTTCATCAATAGTCTGTAAAATCTGTTCATTTTGGTACGATCACCTTTGTGCTTGAAGGTTCTATCTCGATATCCATATTTTTCCCTATGAATCTTTCATCATCCAGGTGCCAAAGAACTCTTTCTTTTGTCACGATATTTAAACTTTTGACTCTTTTGTGTATTGATCTGGATTTTCCTGTCCAAAAGAGTTTTGATACAATAACAGATGCGATATTCATGGGATTGTTCTTGAGCAGGAAAAGATCGAGATGACCATCGAATGCAGACACGCCTCTGTCTATCGCAAGGCTCTGTATTCCAATGCTGCCTGTATTTGATATAACTAGTATGTCAGCATCGATTTGTTTCTGGAAATTGTTTGATTTTATATCGAACCTTTTTGGCTTGGTGCTTGCTGCTGCTCTGAGGACAGATGATAGATACGCAAGATAACCCCATATGTTCTTGGAAGTTCTGGTCACCTTGTCGAGCCTTTCGATGTGTATGCCGGACTGTATCTTGCTGTAGAATTGTCTGCCGTTTGCGATCATTGAGTCCATCTTCACGATTTTCGGCTTCAGCAACAGCCTGAGAGCTTCCTCTGGATTTTTTGGTATTCCAAGTTCTTTTTGAAGCGTGTTTGCGGTGCCTCCATGAAGAAGCAGGATAGGGATATCAGGATAGTTTTGTGCAATCTCAGTAAATGTTCCGTCGCCGCCATAGACAATTATATAATCATATCTTTTTTTAAGCTTGGTTCTTTTCGACTTTTGTGTTATGTAGACATCATATTCAATTTCAGTTTCAGAGAAAAAATTGTTAGCTTTTGCAAGAATGGGATATTCTCTTCCCGAAGCAGGATTTATGATTAGTGCGGCTCTTTTCATTATAACCTGGTTAATATGATTAATTTATAAAAATATCCTGATAATTTTTGCAAAATTACCTGATTTAAAGTTGATATTGCCTCCTTTATGCAATCATTTTATATGTTTTGGTGTTACTGATAAGTGGTTAAAAAACAAAAACTTTATAAATAAATAGGCTCGGCCAAATATATTTCCATGGATTATTCCGGATAATGTGGGTAAAAGAAGATGGCATCATTAAAAAACATACTGGACACAGCAAAAAAGGCATGTGAAAGTCTCGAGGACAGGATAGTCGGTTATCCGAACATGTACAGGATAATGTCCCGGGCAGCAGGTATAGCTGAAGAAGAGAGATCTCATGAGAAGATAAATTATACAATGCACCAGATGGTTGCCATGCCTTCGGAAAGGGTGTTTGTGACTATGATATTGCAGGCAGATGATGTGTTTGACAGCATTCCGCCGGAAAAGTTTCCTGATGCTTTGACCCAATATCTGGACGCGATAAAAGACCCTGGAACAGACCTTCCTGTAAATGAGATGTTTGACCAGAATCCTCATCTCTGTCAATCAGGAATAGATCCAGCAGATCTTGGTACGCTTCATTCGTTTTTGGTCAGGAGGATGAACGCGACTAGACCCGCAGGCAGAACAGAGATTGACTATGATAAATTAAAGCTTGGATTTGAGCGTTATTTCACGATTCCTTCTCCGAATCTGGCCAGGCTGACTGATGCAGCATCAGCTGTTGGCAGTGTCCTATACAAAGGATTGGATTTTGCCCGGGATACGCTAAGGGCAGGTATCTTTATGGCAGGCCTGGCTGGTCTGGCATTCACAGGCTTTGCATTGTATTCATACAGCACAGGAAACTACAACAGGGATGCAGCAATGCACGTGTTCGAGCCGCCCAAACATTCCACAGATTACAATTCTATTCTCCGAAAAGGCCATGGTGTCATCCAGACGGCAGACCAGGATTTTATGATCCATTATCTGTTTCCTGGGATGACTCTCTCTGACATAAAGGAAGCTTATCCGAATCAGGGCCTGGAATTCTCAGATTTCCATATGTTCAGGGATGGGAATCTGGTGAAGATACCGGTCGACAGAAAGATCTATGAAACTCTTAAGCCTCAGTACATAGCGTTTCCGATAAAGAATGAGGTTCCTTTTCAGACAGGCTATGCCCCTGGCCAGGCTCCTTCAACCCAAAACTAATTAAAACACCTCCCTAACACCATCTTTATGGTATACGAGCCAGGAGAGGATTCATATCTTCTGAAGAAATATGTAGAGCAATATGCACAAGGCAGGGTTCTTGACATGGGTTCAGGCTCAGGAATCCTGGCCAAGGCAGCAAAAAACAACAGCTGCGAGGTCACAGCAGCAGACATCGACCCGAAAGCAATCGATATTCTAAAAAAGATCCCAGGAATCGAGGTCATCCAGTCTGATCTTTTCTCAGGAATAGAAGGTGATTTTGATACTATAATCTTCAACCCACCATATCTTCCCGATCATCCTCAGGTAAAAGATATTGCTCTTGACGGAGGAAAGCAGGGGTTCGAGACTATTGAGAGGTTCCTGTCCGGAGCTATAGAGCATCTCAAGGTTCGGGGAAAGGTCTTGCTTCTTTTCTCCAATCTTACCAACAAGAGGATGGTGGATTTCCTGATAGAAAAGAATCTCCTCAAAGCGACGATTCTGGAAGAAAAAGCAGTTGGTTTTTTCGAGAAGCTCTATGTATATAGGATTGAGTTCTCAGACCTTTTCAGGAAAGTGACTGGTCAGGGCGTCACAGATCTTAGGTATTTCACAAGAGGCCACAGAGGGATTCTTTTTCAGGGTAAGCTTGATGGCGATATGGTCGTGATAAAGACAAGCCTGAGAGAATCTGAGGCTATTGACAGGATGGCCAATGAGCGCAGGTATTTAAGTATTCTAAACCGCCACAGCATCGGGCCGAAGCTTTTGGCAGGCGACGAGGAATACATTATGTATGAATTTGTGCAGGGCATAACTATCTCAGAATACATTGAGAATCTCTCGTCTGAAAAAAAGGCAGATATGGATGACATCCTAAGAAAGCTCTTTGATCAGTGCAGGCAGATGGACTGTCTCTTGATAAATAAGGAAGAGATGCATCACCCGGTCAAGCACATAATAATCACCCCGCAGCTCAAGCCGGTGATGATTGATTTTGAGCGGGCAAATCACACTATAAAGCCCAAGAACCTGACACAGTTCATCCAGTTCCTGACATCAAGAAACTTAAGAGAAATTCTCACGAAAAGCGGCTACAGCTTTTCAAAAGAGGAATTGATCAGGGCAGCAGCAAGATACAAGCATGATATGTCTGATGATAATTTTAAAGGCATCATCTCTTTGGTCTTAGCTCCTCAAACCATGTCTTCATCTTAAGCGAATCCTCCCAGGTCACTGGTGATTCAGATATGATTGTCGCTGTCCTGGAAGAATTTTCTGTGTCTGCCTGCACCCATTTCCAAAGTTCTTCAGCAAGGGGCAGAAACATCTCCTTTTCAAGTACAAGATGCTTTTTTTCGCCCTTCGGACCGAATTCGATCCCTGAGAAATGGCAATGCAGATGGGAAAACCTTTTCAGTTTCTCAAATAGCCCAGGATAGTCTATCTTGCCGACATTTCTTGCATATTCATGCGCAAAATCTATGCAAAAATAGCAGTCTGTCTTATCTAGGAGATACATCAGCTCTTCAACAGATCCGAACTGGCTAGCTTTGCCGGTCAGCTCTGGCGCAAGCTGTATTTTCCAGCCTTTTTCCTGGATCATGTCCTGTATCCTGCCGATCTGCTCACTGATCTTTTCTGCAACAATTTTTCTGTCCTGGTCCTGGAAAAAGCCGGCGTGAAATACCACGAACTCTGCACCCATCTGCTCGCCTCGTTCGCATGACTGCATTATCCTTGTCCTGCTCGCACCTACTTTCTCTTTTTCCTTTGATGCGAGATTTATATAATAAGGAGCATGCACTGAAAGCTTCATCTTAAGCTTCCTGTTAAGCTCTCCTATCTCTTCTGCTTTCTCTTTTCTCATCCTAACGCCGTATGTGAAAGCTGCCTCTGCAGCGTTCAGTCCAATATTTGAAAGCCTGGTGAGCTCATCCACCGGATTGGGCCCAAGACCTGAAGGCCCAAAGCAGATCACTTCTGATCACCTAAAAAGAAATCATGCGAATATGCTGCGATTGTTGATATTACTGCGGAGTACATTATGAATGCGACAGACAATTGCAGCACGATAATCTGGTCCATAAATGTGGGGTCAAGTATGAAATTCTGGGATATTATATAGAGGCCGAGTATTGTTACAGCAACCAGGTTGGCTTTTGGGCATTTCAGGGAGATAAGAAGCATCTCTTTTTTAGTGAAATCATTTTTAGTATGTGAGACAGACACAGCGATAAATCGGATGATTATGAATGCCAGATAGAGCATTATGCTGTAAAAATAGAAATACATGTTCAGCGGGAGACCGATAACCGCTCCGATGATAACAAAAGTGATAGATGCAAGACTTTTATTAAGATATCCTGTGAAGCCGGAGAGTTTTTTTTTCTCAAGTATGTTTGTGTTTCCCCACATGAGGCTGAATACGATTACAGCTATGATTCCGATGCCGTTCATGTTCTCAGCAGTGATAAAACAAAGCAGAAGGCTGAATAAAAGCAGCATGGGTGAAATTCTGAAGGAGAAATTCTTCTTCATGTATCTGATCACTATCATGCCGATGATCATGCCAAGTCCGATAGTCGATATGAAAGGGATAACGAAGTCTATTACTATGTCAAAGATCTCGTTTTCAGTGATCAACAGGAGAATCTTCATAAGTGTAAATACGCTGACCAAAACGATGACAGAACTATAGAAAAGCTCATTTTCAAGAAAATGTGCGATCTTTTTTGACTTCTTGTGCATGTGGCTGATGAGGATAGTGTGTCCATGTCCGATTGAAAGTATTGCAAATATAGCGCCGAAAAAATAGTTTTTTAGCGAGAACATATATACTGCTCCGAAAGTCAAAAGGATTACTGAACCCACAAGCTGGACAAGGGAGAACCTGAGGCTGAGTTTTTTCAAGGTGTCATATTTCTTGAAATTGAACCTTGAGGTGCGATCAAACGTGGCAAGGACTATTGCGACTATAAAAAATATATATAAAGCTTCAGCAGGTATCTGAAACATCTTCTCTTTTCCATATCGAAGAAAACCGAGGCCAACACCTGCCAGTATCAATATCAGGGATTTGGGTATTTTTATCTTATGTGCCAGCAAACTTCCGGCATATCCGATGATTATAAGAAATATTATATTTATGAAGATTATGAATGCTTCCATAGATAATCATCAGGCTTTCTGATTTATTAATTTTTTTGTTTTTCCGCGCTGTCCCCCAAAGTCATGGATTAGTATATGAATTTTTTTCCAATTTTTATTTAATTATATGATTGGAAAAGATTCGACCAGAAAAATGAAATTTTTCCTAAGTATTATTAAATCCGTCTGCGTCACGAGTATATATATCTTTAGTCAATATTAT
>CAYMIF010000045.1:0-16213 GCA_964390375.1 uncultured Methanosarcinales archaeon | reverse complement strand
TGGCTGGTCTGCGGGCCAGAGCGTAGGGCCAGGCGAAGTTTTTACGCAGTAAAAAACGTAATATACAATGCGAAGCCTAATTCCAATTAGTACGCCTGAGCACGAAGTGCGAAACGTACTTCGCTCCCAATCGGCGAAACCTTGAGCTTGCTCAACGGTTCACGACGACAGTCGTGTGAGGATTGGTAGGATAGGATTTCATATTAGCCCGAATTTGGAATAAATTTAAATACTAGTTCATAAACATCACATGCCGGCAGGCAGCAAGTTTTTTTGATTCCTCAGACAAAGCCTGCTTCCAACATATGAGGCAGATGAAGAAAACCAGGCCGAAATAGATGATAAATTGGATTAAAAATCCAATTCACTTGATAGGCTATAGGTAAAAAGTAGGCTAATTCTTCTGGTATGAAAGATGATTAGGCAGGGTTCTAGAGAGGTTAGGCTTGAGGAGCTGAGAAAGCGCATACTCACTCTGAGCTGGGATATCAACATGATAAGCAATGATGTTCTGAGAAAGAACAAGCAGCTTGAGCTGGACATGCTGAAAAATGATCTGAAAGTGTTATCTTCGGGCAGAGGAGATGTCGAAGAGGAAAAAGAAAGTGAACAGATGATCAGTTAGTCATGATTTTATTATTTTCATATAAAAAATTTGAGGTGATGAGATGGTTTCGATATTTTATTTCAACAACGGCATGCAATGTGAGGACATTCCTAGTTTGATTGAAGCTTTGGAATCAATAGATGATGAGACATTCAATTATCATCGTAACAGCAGGAAGAACGATTTTTATAGCTGGGTGAACGAAGGTTTAGGTATGCATGATATTGCGAATATCGTGAAGAGATCCAGGACAAGGAAAGGCATGATAAGAAACCTTAGGAAGTCTGCCTGATGTTCCTTTGAATTCTTTTCTTTCCTTTTCTGGTATTTTCAGATTTGCTCAAAAATTGAATCAGTCACGCTTTTCTTTAAGATTTCGCAGTCCTCAAAATATCTGTTGCAGGCCTTGCAGAGCCACTTTGACTCAAGTTTTGTCATGCACAGCTTTGAATTGCATTCCCTGCATTTCGGGTTTTCCATCTAGCCCACCTCTGGCAATGATACTTTTCTTGGTAATATCCTCAAAATGATTCAGGTCTGCCACAAAGGATTCTTTTTTTATCTCCTGAAGTATGTTGTTGGTCTTGATTCTGCATGTCGGGAATTCGGTCTCAGTATACTCGATGAATTCCTGAAGCCGAAAAGAATCCTGAAAAACCACGTCTACGATAAATGTCTCTTCGCAATCCACACGGTACATCGAGTTGACATGATTGTTCTGCAGAAGATATTCCCTGAGCTTTTCCTGGTTGCGCAGGTCGATGTCGATTGAGATCACTGCTCTAGCATAATATCCTAGTTTCGCAAAATCAAGAAGTGTTATGTGCTTTTTTATTATGCCTCTTTTTTGATGGATATGGAGCTTGTCATAGAGCGTGGTCACAGGAATGTTAAGTTCTCTTGAAAGCTGTGTGATCTTCTTTCTCGCATTCCCTCTCAGGTGGTTGATGAACAGCAGGTCTTTATCCTTCAGCATCGTTTTACCTTGATTATTTTTATTAAGATATCAACAGTCTGATGACAATATATAATTTTACAATAGAGAATATATTTTTCAATATTTCAATATATAGTGAGATTTTCAATATTTTTCCGAAAATTTTATATATTCCAACGTATTAATTACATCAAAATGAAGCGAAAAGTCATAAAGCAGGGGCACAACACCCTGACAATCACGCTTCCTGCCAAGTGGATAGAGAAGGCAGACATAAAGCCGGGTGATGAGATTGACATCTCTGAGGATGGTCAGGGTTTGGTCATCTCACGTGAAGGCCCGAAGCATTTTTCTGAGAAATTCATAAATATAGACAAGTACGACATAATGATACCCCGCACAATCCATGCCCTTTATAAGAAAGGTGTGGATCAGATACGTTTCTCTTATTCAGATTCCAAGCTTTCCAGCAAGATACAAAAAGCCATACGTGAGGAGACCTTAGGCTATGAGATAATCAAGCAGAGGTCAGATTTCTGCATTGTCAAGTGTATAACCAATCAGGTCCAGAGTGAGTTCAGTCCGCTCCTCAGAAGGACATTTTTGCTCTTGATATCTATGGCAGAAGACAGCCTGACTGCAGTGAAGGATAAGGACTATGAGAGCCTGAAAAATATAAGATTCATGGAATTGACCAACAACAGGTATGTGACCATATGCAGGCGTATTATCAATAAGATAGGTCTTCCTGACTATCAAAACCCTAATTTTATATACTATATTATCGAAGAGCTCGAGCGTCTGGCAGACCACTATAAGTATATTTGTGACTATTTCCTCGGTCTCGAAAATGAGATTAATCTGTCAAAGAAGACTCATGATTTCTATAAGGAGACCAATTCGATGGTGCGTGATCTTTATAATCTGTTCTATAATTTCAAGCCCGAGACAGCTGTGGCTGTTGCAAAGAAGAGAAAAAGGCTTGTCAAGGCCAGTTTTGAATTGTTTGAGCACGCACCGAGAAATGAGCTGGTGGTGGTCCATAACCTATCGATAATATTCCAGAAGATTTTCTGCTCGCTTGGGATAATAATAGCTATGAATGTGTAAGGAGTCCTGCTTTTTCTATAACTTCTGCAGCATATCTTTCATTGGGCGCAGCGATATAATCAGGAACTTGGCCTCTTCTTGAATAATCTGGTAAAGAGAGGTCTAATCTTCGGGCGACCATTCCTGCCTCTTCCAGGATGAATGAGAAAGGAGCAACATCCCAGACTGTAGTATGTTGGGCAAGATAAGCTGTAGCTTCTCCGCGTGCAACCATAAGGTGACCAAAGACAGTGCAGTGCGGCCTGGTCGTTCTGTAGCCAGCTTTTTGTAATCTTTTTTCAGTCTCTTTGGTTATCTTTGAGTTAAGGCATATCGTATCCTCAAGTGTTGGGCTCCTGGTATCTTGTGCGGTTAATCTTTCAGAATTAAGTATCGCGCCTTTTCCTTTTTGAGCATGAAGTAAGGTCCCCAGTTTAGGAAAATATACTGCAGCCGCTTTCATGCCCTGCTCATCAGCATATCCTATGGAGCTGCCGAAGTTTGGGCTTCCGATACCGTAGAGGTGTGTTCCGTCTAGTAGGTCTCCATACCAGATCTTTTTTTTTTGTCCAGGAGCGAATTTTTTGACTGTCGGGGTGTTCTCCTCAGCTATTATCTCAGCGTCTGGCTCCTCTTCTATCAGCTTTTGCAGGAAATATTCCTGAGAGACATCATCGATTGTGCAGTGTGCCTGGGCAATCCTTGGGTCTGCATTTGGCGGGAGTTCTTTAGATTTGTCTATGGTTACCTCTGCCTTAGACTGATTAACGGCGAGTATGACATCGCCGATATATCTTATCTGATCGATGATAAACCTGAGTCTATCATCGTCGCTATGAAATGCCATGTCAATCAGCATAAGCCTGCTGAACAGCTTTATTTAGGCTGGCAGCATCTGTATATTCCCTTTTGTCAGGGTCTGGTTGCATCAATTTCATGGATATTTCTCTTATGCCTTCAGGCATTGTGCTGCAAAGTTCTTTGATACCGGCCATCTTCTCTTTTGCAATATTGAGGCTGTCTTCCCACTCAATCCTCTTTTCCATATCATTCGGATCTGTCGGTCTGGGGTTTCCTGAAACATATGGCTGTTGCCCTGTATAAGCGAGGATGATGTTGCTTCCTGCAGCATAAAGATCTGCCATTGCCGGTTCTTCTGGATGTGGATCCCTGATATATGCTGCAGCGATGGAAAGGGTGAGTTCATTGACTCTGCCGGCAGTCTGTGAAAGCCCGAAATCTCCAAGCTTGTATCCATAAACTCTGCCTGTTTTTTTGTTCCTCTCTTTTTCGCCTCTCTTTGTTCTGTGTTTCTCATCTTTTTGATAGTATAGTATGTTTGCTGGGGATAGATCCCTGTGATAGAAATCAATGCCATGGATCGCCTCGAGGGCCTCACACAGCCATAAGGTGAATTGTTTTGCATATTCACCTCTGTCTTTATCTGTCCATGTTTTTTGAGCAAGAGAAGTGAAGTCTCCCTTGAGCAGTTCTTGAATGATAGCATATCGATCGCTACGTTCATCTCTTGTTACGTCTATGATTCTTACTACATATGGAGCGATAACTCTGCTGTGCTCATCATATTGTGCTTTGGCGTTTTCATATTCTTGTTTTACCATGTCTGCGATCTCGCTCCTTCTTGAAGCGAGATGCTGCCGCACTCGTGGAATAAGATCGATTACTTTTGCAGCCCTCATCTCTGATGTTGGTTCATGGCTTGCCTGGAATACTACTCCATAGGCTCCATCTCCGATAAGACCGGTCAGGATATGATCATGTATATGTGTTGTTGCCCATACACCAATAGCTCTTTCACGGCCCTTGCCTAATTTATCCATGAATGTGATGGCATGTTCAATCATCTCTGCTTTTGAAGTAGAATCGGTCGGGCATGATTCTATCGCTGTTTTTATTGAATCATGGTTCAGTCCGTGGCGTTTTGCAGCATTTTCAAGCTCTTCGTATGAGTGCAGGTTTAGGTCTCTTCTTTGTGCTGTTATTGCATCAAGTTCTTTTTTTAAGATATCGTGCCTGTTGGAAGCGTATATTGATTCCATGATGCTTATGTAGCTGTCGAGTAGATCTGCTTTTCTTCTCCCGAATTCCCCGCTGCTGTCTGTTGAATCCCCTTTTTTGGTTTCTGAGTTCAGTTGAGCTAGTGCGTATTTGTAGTATATCCTTGCTCTTCTTTTAGCGCTGAGGCTATCGACCCCAAGAAGGGTTTCATCATAATGTTCATGGATCCTCCCCAGCTTGTGGAGTAGATTGAAGTCATGTGGATTATAGAGGACGGCCAGGTCAGCGAAATGATTGGCGTTTTCAAGCAGGCTCGGGTTATCAGATGAAATCTTTTTTGTTTCCGAATGCATTTTAGTTTCATCATCATCATGATCATCATGGGTCTCCCTTTCGGGCTTTGCGCCTGTTGGCTCCCTCTCGTGCAGGCGAAGGTAAAGATTTGCCATGTTGCCGTATATTGCCGATGCCTTTTTTCTGAGTTGAATTATGTCAGTGTAGTCTGTTCTTACATCCTTTGCATTCTTCTTCATCTCATCTTTGATTTCCTGACCTACTTTTTCCTTTGCTTCTTTCAAAACAGCCAGTGCCTCTTCATCTTTTGCTTGAGCGATCAATGTCAGGGCATGGTTGTTTAGCTGCTGATAAGTCATTAGGTTCATGTCTTCTTTCGTAAGATTATGTTCTGTCGCCTCTTCTGATGGCTTAGCTGATGCGATTCTATAATAACCGTTCTCTAGCTCCACTTCATCTGAGATCCCAACGCTTCCGCATTCTCCTTCATAGAATGATCTAAGATAAGCTAATCTGCCCTCAAGTATGCATTCTCTGAAATCAAATCCAAGTTCTCCGTTGATGAGATCATCAACAAGAAGCATGGCATCCAGGCCTTCATTGAGATTGCTGATATCATGGAATTGATGTATGGGCTCAGCATTGGTGGTGCCTATAAAGAAGTTGACTGTTTCTGCGATATGGGCCGGGACCTTGATATCGGAAACAATCAGGGTAGCATCCCTGTCAGGGTTGATGTTTGGGGTGAGGTATCTTACGTCTACATATGCGCTTGCCTGATGCCGGACTATCATTGCATTGCCTATATCGCATGCTGTGTTCCACTCAGCTCCATCGAAGCTGACATCAAACCCCTCAGGACCGAACAGTTGGCTGTATTGCCTTACCTGTCTTCTGAAGACTCCGAGGTGCTCTTCATTTGCGACCGAGCCAAGATAGTTTGGAAGGATTATTCTGGTAGTCTTGTTCTTGTCGACTCTGTAGTCTGCAGGATCAAGCCAGACAGGTTCCTTTCCCCCTCTGAAGCCCACGCTTGATTCATTGGGCTGTTTTCTAAGAGCGCTTAATATCTCTCCGTTATGAAGCTTGAGCACACTGACCATTGAGCTCTTGCCTTTCGCTGATGCAAATTCCACAGGATAATCAACGCCAATAAGAATAGCTGCATTCCTGGCGATTAATTGTTTTGGAAGGTCTGGATCATCCCATCTGAAATACCTCCCTTCATAGGGTGCGATGGCTCTTGTCGTGTTTCCATGGCCTGGCAGGGGATAGCCAAATGCATTAGCAGTATAGTAATGTTCCCTGGTAGTGCTAGGGATCTCATCAGCATTGACGTGTCTGACATCCCATCTAAGGTCAAGGAGCTGGAATAGTGCGTCATTGACATAATTCACCATAGCAAGGGCGAGCGGACGGTCGGCTCTTCTTTCATGGCCCTGGTTCCTCCAGTATGCAGGAAGTTGCTTGTCAACATCCTCTCCAGGAGATACCATTGACCTCTGCTCGAATATGACTTTCATTAGAACATCTTCCAGACCAGTGCTTGTCTGTCGCAGGATTCTGTGGATCTCTTCCACGTCTGGTGTTTTTTTGACGATGGTTTCAGTCAATTTATCCTCTGGAATGCGATTGTATTATTTAAATGTTATTTTTATGACTACCAAAAAATAACAACAAATGGTTTATGTCTGATGTAATAATTACGGAAAAATATATATAATTATTCACAATATAGAATATATTTCACTAGTGAATCGCTCGCTTCAGGTACTCCGAAAGGTTCACCTTGTACTTATCATCACGGATCTTAAGCTCAGCTTTTTTTCCTTCGATTGTAAGCAGTGCAAACTCTTCCATCCCAAAAGGCCCGCCTATATCAGCGACATCAGTGATAGGGGTCCTTCCTGCATTGATTAGTCCGATCGCATATGCTTCTGGTATCCCGGAATGTGTGATGTTCATCCCAAAGCCGTATCCATGTTTATCCAGCTTTTCTAACTGCCCTCTTGCAGCATTGCTGACTATCCCATCAAGCACCGCATAAGGGACAATCAGTCTGCCTCCATCAGTAGAATCTTCTGAACGATGCCAGGAAGCATAAGGATTCTGGAGCCAGAAATTGATGTTCTCTGTCGGATCTCCTTTATTTTTCATATAGACGTCATTGTTGCAGAAAGGGCTTGGCATGCACATGGCCATGTCCATAGAAAAATCATATCCGCTCCAGTCGTAATGCTCAAGATGCGCTTCATCATCAGGCTTCGGTCCGAGGACAGACGGCACAAGCCCGAATATGCCTGCAAGCATTGCCTGGGCAGAATGGACTGTCCGGATTTTATTCGAATGCCGCACAAATGTCTTGCCTTCGGCTGTGCAGATAAGGTCAGATATTCCTTTTCCGTTCTCATACATCCTCTGCACGCTTGCTGGATAGAGGATGTCCAGGCTTCCGACTTTAGGCGGCTGTAGCTGAGGGCACTGGCCGTGTCTTCCGATGAGAAGGAATTTTCTGTTCATATCATTGCAGGTAATATCATCTGCTATTTAAAACTTGTTAAAAATATTCACTAAATAGTAGTCAATGTATGTGATGAGTCCATTGCCATCCAAAGCTTTAAATAATTCTGGAAAATTTACCAGGAAGATTAGCCATGGACAAGCAGGCAGAAGAACTCAATAGTATAATATCTGAAGACAACCCGGCAGTATATGATCTCCTTTCAAAAAGAGGAAAGGAGATATTCTTCCCGAAGAAGGGGATACTTGCGCAGGCAAAGGAAGCCAAGGGAAAGAAGATAAATTCTACGATTGGAGTTGCCATGGAGGAGGACGGGACACCGATGCGCCTCAATTCCATCGCAGACAATATCCCTTTCGATCCAGAGCATATCTTTCTCTATGCACCAAGCTATGGCAAGCCTGAGCTTCGTATGATTTGGAAGGACATGATAGAGATCAAGAACCCCGATCTTTCAGCCCGGACAAGCACTCCTGTCGTGACAAACGCGATAACTCACGGGCTCAGCATCATAGGATATCTTTTTGTTGATCCTAAAGACCGCATTATTTTGACAGATAAGTTCTGGGGAAACTATAGGTTGATTTTCCAAAACAGCTATGAGGCAGACCTTAGCACATTCAACACATTCTCCAAATGGAAATTCGATTTGAAAAGCTTTGAGGATGCCCTAAAGGAAGCTAAAGGCAAAAAGATCGTACTTTTGAATTTCCCGAATAATCCTACTGGCTACTCGCCGACTGAAGAGGAGGCAGATGAGATTGCAGCCATAATAAAAAAAAGGGCAGAATCAGGCGACAGGATAGTTGTGATATGCGATGATGCCTATTTCGGCCTTGTATATGAGAAAGGCACATACAGGCAGTCAGTTTTTGCAAAGCTTGCTAAAATCCACGAGAATGTTTTAGCAGTGAAGTTGGACGGAGCCACAAAAGAGGATTATGTCTGGGGGTTTCGCACAGGATTCATAACATATTCATACAAGGATGCGTCTGAAGAGGCATTGCTTGCATTGGAGCACAAGACTGCCGGAGCGGTCAGGGGCACAATATCCAACGCAGCCCACATCTCCCAGACTTTGGTCATGAATGCTTTCAATTCAGTTGACTACCTAAACGAGAAGATGGAAAAGTACATGATCCTGAAATCAAGGTACGAAGAGGTAAAAAAAGCATTGAAGAAGAAAAGATATAAGGAATTCTTCGAGGCCCTTCCATTCAACTCAGGATATTTCATGTGCATAAGGATGAAAGGAGTGGACGCAGAGCAGGTCAGAAAGATTCTGCTTGACGATTATTCTACAGGTGTGATTGCGATGGGAGACATTTTGAGGATTGCATACTCAAGTGTCCCAAAAGAGAGCATCACCCAGCTGTTCGAGAATATATACAGTGCCTGCCAGGATGCAGTTTCGCAGGTTACAAAATGATGGTCCTTTTTTCATTAAGAATTGAATTTATCTCTTTATGGCTTCGACGTGCGTGAACCTGAATCTGCCGTCGGGAATAAGCACCTCACCGAAATATGTCCCAATATGTTCCTGCACCTTTGTTTCCAGGCCTTTTGATTCAAGATATTGCGCGAGCTCTTCAGGTCTGTTATGACCTGGGTCCAGTCTTCTCACTGCAGGCAGGTCGAATTGCCCGCAATCATTCCTTTCGACGACATATATCCTTCCTCTAGGCGCAAGGACGCGGGTGCACTCATCCATCTCATGCTGCCATGCTTTTATCTGATGGAATGAATTATATCCAAGCACAAAATCTATCGACCCATTTTCTGCTGGAAAGTCTTTTCCGTCTTCAGTACGTCTGAATGTTTTCCCTATTGCATTATCTTTTTGTCTTGCAAGATATATCATGTAAGGCGATGTCTCGACACCGAGATAGTTCCATGATGAGAAAAAACCAAATGACCTGCCAGGACCGAATCCGATCTCCAGAACATTTCTTCCTTGTGTCAGTTCAGCGCTTGCCAGCACATGGTCTGCCATTGTCTCATTATAGCCAGGAGGAAGCAGGTTTGTCTGCCAGATGATCCTGCCTGCAAATTCCCTTTCTCGAGGAGAGTATTGCTCAAAATTTTGGATGGTCCTGTTTATCTCCTTGATTATCTCAGACATGAGTCTCTTTTGCCTTTTGTTCAGACTTCTATGCACCTCTGATCTGTCATTTTGCAGTGCCCTGATGTTGCTGTAGAAAGCAGCCTCAGCTAAGGCATGGTTTATTTCAGGATATCCTCCATTGATCACTTCAAGCTTAGCTCTTGCTCGCATAAAAAAGCAGCAAAAATAACTACTATATAAAAGTGATTAACTATGATGTTGTTTTTCCAAAACCTTTAAAAATTTCATGGTCTTAAATATTAGATATGAAAGAAAGGAATGTATCGATATTGACGATTGCAGCAAATATTTTCCTCTTCTTCTTAAAGATTATTGTCGGCATGACATTCAATACACTCTCTTTGATATCCGATGCCTTAAATTCCCTGACAGACATAATCGCCTCTTCTATAAGCTGGCTCAGCATTAAGGTGTCTTACAAGAAGCCTGATGCCAACCATCAGTTCGGCCACAGCAGGTCCCAGCCTATAGCCGGTCTGATAGTCGCGATGTTTATCGGGATAGTGGGATTCGAGATATTGATCGAGTCGATAAGGCGTTTGATGACTGGAGAAAGAGGAGTCTCTTCACAGCTTACATTGATAGTTGTGGCGGTTGTCGCAGCAGTCAAGCTTTTTCTCTATTTCTATACAAAGTCTGTCTACAGAGCATCAGGTTCTGTTGCACTCAAGGCAAATATGGTTGACCACAGGAACGACATACTCATATCGATAATAGTATTCATCGGTCTTTTCGTTTTCAATCTGGGATATTATTATGCAGATGCTGCCGCCGGCATCCTGATTTCCCTGTATATAATATATTCTGGCTATGGGGTTGGCATAGAGAACCTGGGATATGTCATGGGAAAGGCTCCGGCCAGGGAATTCTTTGACAAGATAATCAGGATCTCCTCATCCATTTCAGGTGTAAGGGGGCTCAACGATATAAGAGCCCATATGCTGGGAACCCAAGTCCAATGCGAGATACATATCTACGTCGACCCAAGGATATCGATAAAAAAGGCACACGACATAGGCAATTCTGTAAGGCATGCAGTAGAGGACCTACCAGAGGTTGAAAATGCTTTCATCCATATCGATCCTGATGTGAAGAAACGCAGGAAAAGCCTGAGGTTCTGAAGGACTCATTCGTCATTAGTTGATAAAAAAATCCCTCAGTATTGGTTGAAAACTATAACTTGCATCCAAAACATTTATATATGAGTTATGCATTATTATGCATAATATCCTTTTTGGATGGATTTCTTTATCATGATCAACACAATGGAGGTGAATGCATATGCCAGGAGGAGATGGAACAGGCCCTAATGGAATGGGTCCTATGACCGGTAGACAGAGAGGCTTTTGTGCAGGCTACGATTCTCCGGGCTGGGTAAATCCAGAGCCAGGATTCAGGCCAAGGCAGGGTTTCAGAAGAGGATTCGGCCGTGGTTTTGGCAGGAGATGGTTCAGTCCCCGGGCTCCGCAGTACAATCCGCCGCAGGAGGCTGGGAAGCAGGAGATTGCTGCGCTTGAGTCAGAGTCAAGGCAGATTGAGCAGGAGCAGGCATCGCTTCGTGGAGAGCTCGAAGCAGTAAAAAAGAGGCTCAGAGAACTACAGCAGAAGGAGTGATTTGAGATAATTGCTGCGATTGGCAGCACAGATGAAGGGTCGGAATCTCTCATCAGCAAAAAAGAGTTCTTTTGCCTGTTTGGGATTTGTCCGTCCCGGGTCTCTTCTTGACCTGAGTGATATCAAAGATGAACACAAACCTAGAATGCATACCATGTTTCCTGAACCAGTCTCTGCGAATGATGTCAGAGCATAATATTGATTATTCTAGTCAGGAGAAGCTTATCAGAAAGATACTCTCAGAGCTCTCGGAATTCGACCTGAGCAGCAGGCCGCCTGAATTCGCTCTGTACCTGTCAAAGATAGTCGAGGAGCAGTTCGGGCCTGATGATCTCTTTGAAAGGATAAAGGAAAAGGACAATGCAGCTGCTCAGGAATTGCTCCCGAAGATTGAAGCCCTGATAAAAAAAGCCAGTCAGCCCCTAAAAGAATCCATAAGGCTATCGATTGCAGCAAATATCATGGATTTTGCATTGCATTCCGGATATGACATAGTCAAGTCCATAACAGAAGATATAGGGTCTGGTTTTGTGCCTGATGATTATGAATATTTAGAAGAAGATCTAAAGACAGCCAAAAAAATAGCCTACATAGCAGATAATGCAGGAGAGATAATGATAGATAGTCTGGTCCTAAAGCATATAAAAAACCACACAAGTTCACAGATTGACGTATTTGTTCGCGGAAAGCCAATATTAAATGATGCAACAATAAATGATGCAAGAAAAGCAGGAATAGACAATATTCCAGGAGTTGCAATAAAGGAGATTGATTCAGTTTTTCCTCTTCCGCAAAAATCAGGTTTCCTGGATGATTATGATGTTATATTGTCAAAGGGCCAGGCAAACTATGAATGCTTATCAGAAAAAGAGGCAAACATTTATTTCATGCTTATAGCCAAATGCCCTGTTATCGCAAGGCATCTTGGAGTGCCGCAAAAAAGCATGGTATTGAAACGGAGGTAACTCAAATGAAAATCGCAATAACAGCAGTGGATGATAATATGGAAGCTTTGATTGACCAAAGATTCGGAAGATGCAGGTATTTTTTAGTAGTGGACCTAGATGGTGATCTGGTCAAGTCTTTTCAGTCATATGAGAACCAGGGTTTGATCCAGGGCCATGGCGCAGGCATCCGGGCAGCCCAGCAGTTGGGAGAGCTCAAGGTCGAGAAAGTAATAACAGGAGAGCTCGGCCCGAACGCGACATCTGTCTTAGGACAGCTTGGGATTGAGGCATATCATGGTTCAGGGAAGGCAGAGGACGCGCTCACAGATTTTTACCAGGGCAAGCTAAAGCCAATAACAGCTATCGCACAGCCGCATTCTGGTCTGGGCCAGAAAAGCCAGTCTCAGGAGCAGGGATATGCGCAGGATGCTGATGCAGAAAAAAAGAAAGACAGGATATTCTTTCCTCTGTTGTCTGACGATGGTCTTGACTCGGAGATATCTCCTCATTTCGGCCATGCCCCAAAATTTGGGATATATGACTGCGGAACAGAAGATTTCCAGGTGAAGGATAATGATCTCGTCCATACAGATCCGAATAAGTCTCCTGTCGATCAGGTCATAGAGCTTGCAGGTCCGACAATTGTCTATGCTTTGGGTATCGGTGGAAGGGCAATAACTCTTTTTGCTAAGAAAGGCATAAAGGTAAAGACTGGCGGATTTCGGACTCCAAGAGAAGTGATTGATAATCTTGACAAGATCGAGGACCAGGACAAGAGCTGTTCAGAAGGAAAGATTTAGGGGATATATCTTGCACGTCAATCGCGATAAAGAGAATAACAAAAAACAGAGGTTGAATCCAGATGAGATTATACATAGTCTATAACAATGATGCAGAGCAGGGTTTTTCTTCAGGCTGGGGTTTCTCAGCCATGATTGAGACAGAAAAGAACAGGATTCTTTTTGATACAGGCGGCAAGCCTGATGGTCTTCTCAACAACTTAAAAAAACTGAAGATAGAGCCAGAAGACATAGACATTGTTGTGATATCCCATGAGCACTGGGACCATACTGGTGGTCTGGATGGGTTCATGAAGCAGAATAAGGGCAAGGCAAAGCTTATAATGCCAAAGGATGTAAAAGATGTCGCTGAAATAGCAGACAATGTTTTCAGCACAGTCGCACTTCAGTCAGGGGAACAGCCTGAGGAGCAGTCATTGTTCATAAAGACTCCGAACGGACTGGTTGTGATTGTCGGGTGTTCTCATCCAGGAGTTACCCGGATCCTCGACATTGCAGGAAAGCATGGCAAGGTTCACGCCATATTTGGTGGCTTCCACGGATTTTCAGACTATGATAATCTGGAAGGGATTGACATAATCGGCGCCTGCCACTGCACCCAGCACATGGAAGAGATTAGGAAAAGATACAAGGATAATTTCAGGGAGATTCTCGCAGGTCAGGTGATGGAATTATAATGAAGGGCATCTACTGCTTGCTGATCGACGTACCCATTGATATGAAAGCAGATATAGGGAGCCTTGGTTCTATTGAATTCCCAAAAGGTAGCTATGTCTATGTAGGTTCTGCGCAAAACAGCATCGAGAAAAGGGTTGCTAGGCATTACAGAAAGGAAAAGAAGCTCAGGTGGCACATCGATTATCTCCTTTCACAAAAAGGTGTGACAATAAAGAAGACCTTCTCGAGAACAGCAGGAAAAAACCAGGAATGTAAGACCGCAGGATTGATAGCCGGGGTTTCATCCGGGATTCCAAGGTTCGGATGTTCTGACTGCAGATGCAGCTCTCATCTGTTCAGGCTGTCTTCAAAAATCTCATTTAAGGATATCAGGATGGAGGTATTCAGATGAGATGCAGATGGTTCAGCATATGTCCCTTGCGGGCAAAGGAAGAGCTGGGTCAAATCAGCCAGGAATGGCGCAGGAGATATTGCGAAGGAGATTTTCAGGACTGCAGGAGATATCAGATGGAGAAGAAAGGCATCCCGCATCCAGACACTCTTCTGCCTGATGGGAGCCATATCGAGGGATAGGTTTTTATGATAATTCAGGAGAAGACTGCTGCCTTGAAGGCATCTGATCCAGGATGCTTTCGATGCAGCCGAAAAGACAGAAGATTTTTATATAAATGATACAAGGATATGCAACATGCTAAAAAAGATGGTTGTTTTTATAGCTAGCCTAAGCTTTTTGGTTGCTGCACTCAGTTCTTGTGCAACTCAGGAGAAAGAGCCATTCAGCGATTCACAAATTGACAATTCCTCAATTGATAATTCTGAAGAAAACAGCTCTTTGTTCTGCAGGGAAGGTAATAATAACATCTCTACCAATAACACTTTGAGCAGTTCTACAAATATTTCTGATGAGCCAAAGAAAACTCCAGCTGCTGCGAAAATCCCAGACATGCTGACTGAAAACAAGACCTCCATAATCAATACTAAAAAAAACAGTACTGTCCCTGATGATGAAGACGAGGGGCCAGAAGACAGGACAGATGAACTCAAGGTCCCCAAAAACAAGCTTCTGATGTTCCACAACGGCCGGGGACCGATGTGCCTGGAGCAGCTTGATTTCCTGGATAAAGCAGATAAATGCCAGGAACTCGAGATAGTGGAATATCTGACCACGCAAGACAGCACTTATTCTATAATGAAGCAATACCAAAGAAAGTTCTCAGAAAGCCAGGGTTATTCAGACAGCTTCCGTTATCTTCCGATAACCTTCATAAACGAGCATGCTTATTCTGGATTTGATGATGATGTCAAAGAAATGCTTGAGGATGACATCGACGAGATATGCGGTTGATCTGCAAAAAGGATATCATAAAAGAAAAAAAAGATGCTTATTTCACAATGTGGATGGTGCTTGTCGGGAATGCCATCGACACGCCAATCTTCTCCAGCCTGTCTTTTATCCCGAAATTGATCTCTTGCTGTGCGTCCATGTATTTATTGTAGTCGCTTGAGTCGATATAATATACTACCTCGTAATTGAGGCTGGAATCTCCGAAATTCTTGAAATGGCACCTGTCAAGCTTTGTGTCCTTTCGTGCGTCCACAACCTCCTTGACGATATCATTGATCTTCTTCATCTTATCGGTCTTTGTGCCGTATTCTATACCAAAGCCGAACTGGATGCGCCTCTTCTGCATCCTCTTGTAGTTGTTTATTCTGGTGGTCGTAAGTTCCCTGTTTGAGACCACGATCTCCTGGCCCTGAAGGGCAGTGATCCTTGTGCTCTTGATGCCTATGTGCTTGATCACGCCCATGTCAGTTCCGAGTATTACAAAATCCCCTTCCTGGAATGGCTTGTCAAAATATATTGAGACTGAAGCGAAGATGTCTCCAAGCACTTCCTGCAGTGCAAACGCGATCGCGATTCCAGCGATTCCCATGCCTGCTACAAGAGATGTAATATTGATGCCAAAATTTGAGAGCAGCATAAGGAATGCTATGATCCAGACCACAAGCTTTATCACTCTTCCAAGAACCCGCACGAGCGAAGTATTGGCTTGTTCCTCTTTTTCTTTTCTTTTTTCGATATTTGACTGCACGAAATAATCGGTTATATCGCCAATTCCTTTGATAGCATAATATATTACTATAATCCAGAGTATTATGTCGATTATCCTGTCTACAATCGCAGGTAGGATCAGGATTTTCATTCCAGCATATAGAGATATATATCCAAGAAAACAGAATTTGATGTCATCGATGAATACTATTGCTGCATCATCGAACCGATTAACAGTCTTCTCTGCCTGTTTCTTAAGAAAAACAAGGACAGTGTATTTTATGATATATATGATTCCTAGCAGAACTACGATCAGGATTATCGCGGTTGCATAGTCAAGTCCGCTGTTGCCCATGTATCCTATGCTTTCCAGGTAATCGATTATCTCATTTAATTCCATTTCCACACCAGTTTCACAAGATGGATTTCAGATTGTTTAAATATTTTTCGCTGTGATGGTGTTATTTAAACAAGAGGCTATTATGAAATCCTAGCCGTCTGTGCCATGAGAATATATATCTTTAGGCAA
>CAYMIF010000044.1:0-16238 GCA_964390375.1 uncultured Methanosarcinales archaeon | reverse complement strand
TCGTGACATGACGTGCAAGCAATCGTATAGCTTCGCAAATCCTTTTTGGCCTAGAGGATGATCAGCAGCTTGATCCTGACTAAGCCATAATTTAACAAGTTTTTTAAAAGCTGGATGTTTTTCGGTGTGCAGATGATAGATTTTCTGAAAAGGATATTCAAGGGACGTGAAGAACCAGAAGAAGAGCCAGAAGAAGATAGAGTGGAATTTTCAAAACTCGGCGAATGGCTCGATGAGAAGGCAGAAGATTTCTATTCTGATGTGGATTTACGAGCAAAAGAACTCCTGGATTCAATCAAATCAAAGAAAGCGGAAGCGCTGGAACAGGTAGAGAAACTCAGGTCTGCTGAACTTCGCAACAAGAATATACCGACCAGGGCGATACAGATAATGGAAGGCAACAGAAGGGCGTATATTTCTTCTACTGAAAGATTTTTGGAAAAAATTGATTTTGAGAAACTTGATTACAAGAACTGGTCAGATTTCTATTCATTGTTTGAAGAAGAGATCAAGATACTTGCCCGGGGAAACCAGAAGAGCTATATGGTGCTTCAGGAGTTTTTTGCAAATGAGTCCAACAAGATCGCCTCGAAGATAAAAGAGATTGAGGATCAGATCAGCCAGACAAACAAAGACATATCAGGAAAAGACATGGCTGGATTCAACAGGCTGCAAAGCATGGCAGAAGACATCAGAAACAAGGAAAAATATCTTAAGAGCAATGAAATTGATATCAAGAAGAAAAAAGAGGAGATAAAAGCTGCAGGCGGAGAGCTTGAGAACCTGAAGGACAAAATCAAGTCAGCAGAAGAATCAGATGAATACAAGAATGTCCTGGACCTGATAGAACAAAAGGAAGAGAACAAGCAGAAGATCAAGAACGCTGAGAAAGAGCTTCTGAATGTATTCGGGCAGTTTGATCGGGCAATGAAGAAATATTCAAAGATATCAACAGAGCCTGTTGTGACACTTCTTTATCTTAAGAATCCCTACAAGGCGCTCATTGAGGATAATGAAAAGAAGATCGTGAAGATACTCTCAGGGATGTCTGATTCTCTTGAACAGGGGAAACTGGGACTCAAGGACAAGCAGAAGGAAAAGACGCAGGAGGCTATCAGGAAACTTGACAGCAGTTTTTTCAATCAATATCTTGAACAGGACAAGAAAGTGAAGGAAGAAAACAAAAAGCTTGAAAAGCAGATCAAGTCACACTCAATCATGATGGATATCGATGAACTGAACTATAACCTATCACATCTTGAGGAGAAGGTGGATAAGATGAAGAAAGACCAGTACATCCTCGAGAAGAATTCTGAGAAGTATGATATCAAGAGACTCAAAAAAGAACTGAGAAAAGAGATCTTGGAACAACTGAATATTTCTTTAAAACTTGAGTGAGACAGAGTCATGCGTTCTTTTTCCTAAGCTTTTTTTCCATCTGTGCCTGGCGCTTCTCAATCTTTCGGATTGCTTTTGAGACATTGGATATCTCAGATTGCGACTTTTTTACAACCTCATCCATGACAATAACCTGGTCTGTCAGATCCACGAGCCTCACTTCAATCTTCTTGTTTTTTGTCCTGTTCTTCTTCAGCTGCTGAATTGATGCTTTTAGGTTTTCAATCTTTCTGGATTCCTTTTTTTGAAACTTTTGCAGATCCTTTTTCGATACCAGGTCCTGAGGGTCGGATTCTACCTCAACTGTTGCTTCGTCTATCTCTGCCATGCGCGAATCGAGTGAATCAACCTTCTCGTTCAACTCTTTTATACCCAGGCTTAAGCTTTTCTCAATCTCAAGCTTGCTGTTTAGGATCTCTCTTATCTCTTTTGTAAGAGAGGTCTCCTCGTCTCCTGTTCCGACAACCCTCTCCAGGTTTTGCACCCTATCCAGGATAGAAGATGAAAGCTCCTTTAGTGCAGAATGAAGATCGGTGTTGTCTCCTGCAAGCTCGTGGAACCTCTTCTTTGTATCCTCAAATGACCTTGAGATATATCCCATATCCTCCTTAATCTGGGACATCTCGAAATTAAGAAGACCAATTTTCTCGTAGAATTCCCTGAAATTATTTGACTCGATATCCTGGACCCTTGCGTTGACCTTGGAAATCTCACTGTTTATCCTGCGCTTAAGAGAGACGAGATCGTTTCGCACAAGAAGAAATGAGTTCCTTATCTTTTTTGTAAGCTCTTCATCCAAATTAACTCTACCCCCAAGATAACCTATTTCAGAATGATATTTAAATTTTTCTGAAGAATATTTATCATGAAGTAGTGTCAAAATCAGGCAGGATTCAGCTGAATGAATCCATGTTTTTTTCGAGAGCAGCCAGTGCAGGCAGGGTCTCACCCTGGAGGAATGCAAGACTGGCTCCGCCGCCAGTCGAGACATGGGTTACCTTGTCTGCCAGACCGAGCTTCTCTATCGCTGCAGCAGAATCTCCGCCACCGATTATCGTGGTCTTGTTGATTCCTGCGAGCTTTTTTGCGATCTGGCCTGTTCCCTGTGCGAATTTTTCTATCTCGAAGACTCCCATCGGGCCGTTCCAGACCACAGTCTCTGCATGATCGAGAAGATAGCTGAAGAGCCGGACTGATTCCGGACCTATGTCAAGGCCGATCTGATCTTCCAGGATGGCTTCTTTTGGGACAACCTGTGTCTCTGCATCTTCTGATATCTTGTTTGCCACGACAGTGTCTATCGGAAGCACGATCTTGCTGTTCTTCAGAAGTTCCTTTGCCTCATCTATCCTGTCAGGCTCGTATCTGCTCTTTCCGACATCAAGGCCCTCAGCCTTATAGAAAGTAAACATCATTGCACCGCCAATCAGCAGCTTGTCGACCTTATCCAACAGGTTTTTGATCAGCATTATCTTGTCTGATACTTTTGCTCCGCCGAGGACCGCTATGTAAGGGCGCTTTGGATCAGACAGTGTCTTTCCCATGACCTCGATCTCCTTTTGGACCAGCAGTCCTGCTGCTGACGGCAGGTATCTTGTTATAGCCTCGACAGACGCGTGGGCGCGGTGGCATGTCCCGAAAGCGTCGTTTATGTAGATATCTGCATATGATGCCAGCTTTTTTGCGAATTTGGAATCGTTTTCCTTCTCCTCCTTATGGAATCTCAGGTTCTCCAGCAGGATGACTCTATTTTTTGGGATCTTTATATCAATGCAGTCGTCGAGCTTTGTCACTTCCTGTCCGAGAAGCTCTGATAGCCTTTGTGCTACAGGCGCCAGGCTGAACTCCGGCTTTTTTTCTCCCTTGGGCCTGCCCAAGTGAGACATCAGTATAAGCTGCGATGCGTTCTTCTCAAGTATCATCTTTATCGTGGGAAGGGATTTTCTTATCCTTCCGTCGTCGGTTATCCTTTGGTCTTCATCCAGCGGAACGTTGAAGTCAGCGCGCATTATGACTTTCTTATCCTTCAGGTCGAGGTCTTCCAGTTTTCGGTATTGCATTATCTTACACCATCATTCTTAATCACAACCTTGTTTATATGATTTTTTGTTTTTGAAACGATAATTTATTGCTTAATAATATACGGAAAAGGTCCACCTTGACAGAAATAGCAGAGCTTGTCTTTTGGTAGCCCCATCTCCTCGAACACCTTAAGGCTGCCTTCGCGGGACATGAAGTATACTTGCATTCCGGCAATAATGTTTATCTCATTATCTGGCCTGTTCTTGTGCCTGCCGAAGAATGTCTCCCGGACCAGGAAATTGTCTTCAGGCGGCATGTCCACACCAAACATACATCCATGAGCAACCCCTTCCTCATATACCCCTATCTTTGGTGAATAAACAAGAAGTATCGGCTTTATACCTTCCGGCTCACAGAGCTCACGAACCCTGTTTGCCACATTCCCCCTTATGGTGCTGTCATCGATAAATAAAACATACTGCCCCCTTACCCTGCTAAGGATGTCCTCCCTGTCTTCTATGTGGAGATTAGACCTGATAGAATAACTGCGCTCAGATCCGTTACCTCCGATAAATGATCTTTCTCCTCTTAGCTTGTAGAACAGATCAATCAGTTCGAGACCGCTTTCTTTTTCAAACCCCAGAGCTGCATCTATCGGACATCGTGGCACAAAAGAGACATATCTTACACCCTGTGGTATAGGGAATTCTTTTGCAAGCTGGACTCCTACAGCATATCTCAATGCTCTCACATCAACATCAGCCATCCTTGAATCGTGTTTGGAAACGTATTCCCACTGGAACTTGCAATGCCTTTCCACAGGCGACACGATATTGAATGGACCGTTCATATCCCCACAAGGCAGAAGAGAATAGTAACTTCCCGGCTCCATGTCCCTGAGGTACTTTCCACCCAAGGCTTCCAATGCACAATCCTCGGATGCAAAAATGAATTTCTCCGACTTTTTACCGACAGCTCCAGGCATAAGACCTGTCCTGTCCCGAAACACAATCACCTGATCGTGCTTCTTTGATGCTATCGCTCCAGAGTAAGAGCCAGGAATGGTCTTGAGTATCTGCTCAATACCTGTACTGCAGAAGAGGGACAGGAGTTTTATAGAGTCACCGTAATATTCCTGAACAGCAGTATCCAGAGAGTCGAAATAATGCGTCCTTCCGTTCTCGTCGACAGACATCATTGCATTCTCTGAGTTTCTTATCTTCTCTGAAATATCTGCAGGATAATGATCATTGACCTGGCCGTTCCAGACTATAGCTGAATCTGCTCCGCGCACGATCATATGGTCGCCCCTGAAATGGACATCTCCGCCAACCACTACCGGATGGCCGTCAGAAAGAAGTTTCTGTCTTGATGTTTGAGCAGATTTATCCCCTCTTGTTATATACCTTACATGACCAAAGAAAGTGTGGTAATTCCTACCTGGCAAAAGAGAGCTTACGGTCATTCTGTCAAATTTCCTGACAGACCCGAAATATTTCACGACATCTATTCCATTCGGACCGATGCCTCCAATGCCGGTCATCTCTCGTCCCCTGTGCTGAAGACCATTCAGCCCGACCCAGACATCGTCGCATGTATGTCCGACGATGAATCCGCATTTGTCTTGAATGACCTCTTCCATCAAAACCCCCTGTTTTTGAAGAATAAATTATCTTATTTATATGTTTGGATGATGATATATTATATTATAACAGACAGCAAAAAGGAACTACAGAAAATGAGGATTATAACCAGATAAAACTAAATATTAAAAAATAAAATTAAGAGACTCAAGCCAGCTTCTTGATCAGATCGATCATCCGATTGGAGTAGCCCCACTCGTTGTCATACCAGGATACCACCTTGACCATGTTCCCTTCTATCACCTTTGTCAGGGTCGCATCGAAAATGCTCGAATGGTTGTTCCCGATTATGTCTGTAGATACCAAAGGGTCCTCTGAATACTGGAGTATGCCCATGAGCTCGTTTGATGCTGCGTGCTTCATCGCGTTCTTTATGTCCTCTTCTGATGCATCACAGTCGAGTTCGCATATGAAGTCTGTTATCGAGCCGTCAGAAGTCGGGACCCTGATGGCCATGCCGTCAAGCTTTCCTGCAAGCTCTGGTATCACCTTGGTGACTGCTTTTGCTGCTCCTGTTGTTGTCGGGATAATGTTTATCGCTGCTGCCCTTGCACGACGCAGATCCTTGTGAGGAGCATCGAGCAGCTTCTGGTCGCCTGTGTAAGAATGGACTGTTGTCATGAGACCCTTTCTTATGCCGAATGAGTTTTGAAGCACCTTGACCAGCGGCGCCAGGCAGTTCGTGGTGCAGGAAGCGTTGGATATTATGTCCATCTCTGGCTTGATGCCGTCGTCATTGACTCCGTGGACAAATGTCGGGATGTCAGCATCCTTTCCCGGCGCTGAGAGAAGGACCTTCTTTGCGCCTGCCTCAAGATGCTTTCCTGCAAGCTCTCTTGTGAGAAAAAAACCAGTGGATTCGACCACTACGTCTATCCCGAGGTCTTTCCATGGGAGGCTGGCCGGGTCTTTTTCCTTGTATGCCTTGACCTCTTTTCCGTCTATTATCAGAGCATCATCCTTTGCAGAGACATCTCCAGGAAAAACACCGTGTATAGAATCGTGCTTCAGAAGATGCGCCAGCGTATCTGTGTCTGTCAAGTCATTAATCGCGACAAACTCGACATCTGGGTCACTATGACCTGCCTTGAATACCATGCGGCCTATGCGGCCAAAACCATTGATCGCTACTCTTACCATAATATCACCCTTTTTTCATCAATATCTAACAAGAATGATAATCGTGATTATCAATTAGTATATAAAATCTTGGGTGGGGGCTTAAATAGGAGATATAAATGAAAAGAAAAAGAAAAAATAATCAGTCCTATTTGCCCTCTGCGATCTTCTTCTCAAGCTCTGCAATGGCAAGTTTTGTCTTGATGACCGTGTCAGGGTTTAGGCTCATCGTCTGGATCCCGCACTGGACCACAAACTCTGCAAACTCGGTGTAGTCTGAAGGCGCCTGGCCGCAGATGCCTATGTATTTCCCTCTCCTGTTTGCAGTCTCTATCACCTGCTTTACCAGCTTCTTCACTGCAGGATTACGCTCGTCATATACATGGGCAACAAGGCTTGAATCACGGTCTACTCCGAGCGTGAGCTGAGTGAGGTCGTTCGTGCCTATCGAGAACCCGTCGAAAACATCGAGGAATTCGTCTGCCAGGATCACGTTTGAGGGTATCTCGCACATGCCGATTACCCTCAGGCCGTTCTCACCTTTTACCAAACCGTGGCTGGCCATAGTGTCTATCACCTTCTGGCCTTCCTCGACTGTCCTTGGGAACGGGATCATGATCTCGAGATTGGTCAGGCCCATCTCGTTTCGTATCTTGAGCATGGCCTTGCACTCCAGACCGAATGCCTCCTGATAGTCCTCATCATAATACCTGGATGCTCCACGCCAGCCTATCATCGGATTGCCCTCTTCCGGCTCGTACATCGTGCCGCCGATCAGGTTCGCATATTCATTCGACTTGAAGTCTGAGAGGCGGACAATGACCTTCTTGGGATAGAAAGCTGCTGCAATCTTTGCGACACCCTCTGCCAGCTTGTCTATGAAATACTGCTTCTTGTCCTTGTAGCCGACAGTCAGCTTCTCTATCTTTCTCTTGGCCTTCTCGTCCTTCAACTTTGGGTACTCTAACAATGCCTTGGGGTGGATACCTATGTAGGAGTTGATGACAAATTCCTCTCTTGCAAGCCCAACACCCTCATTCGGAAGGAATGATGTCGCAAAAGCCTGCTCAGGATTTCCGAGATTCAACATTATCTTGGTCTTGGTCTGCGGCATCTCTTTTAGATCAGTCTCTTCTATCTTGAACTCAACCTTGCCGTCATAGACATAGCCCTCGTCTCCTCTTGAGCAGTCTACTGTTATGTCACCTGCGGACTTGAGCTTTTCGGTCCCGTTCTCTGTTCCGACAACACAAGGTATGCCCAGCTCTCTCGATATTATCGCTGCATGACAGGTACGGCCGCCCTTGTTCGTGACTATGGCTGATGCGATCTTCATTATCGGCTCCCAGTCCGGGTCTGTCATCTCTGTCACCAACACCTGGCCCTTGACGAACTTGTGGATGTCATGGACATCCTTTATCACATGGGATTTTCCGACACCAATCTTGTCGCCTACTGACTTACCCTCCACCAGGACCTTGCCCTTGCCTTTCAGGACATAGGTCTCAAGCTTCGTGAAATCCTTTTGTGACTGTACAGTCTCGGGCCTTGCCTGGACAACGAAAAGCTCTCCGGTTATCCCGTCTTTTGCCCATTCCATGTCCATGGGCGTGAAACTTCCCCTTTTCTGGGAATAATGATCCTCGATTATGCATGCCCAGTTGGCAAGTGTCAGGACCTCATCGTCAGTTATGCAGAACTGATGCCTGTGGGTCACGTCGACATGCACGTTCTTTGTCGGCTTGTTGCCGGTCTGGGTGTATATCATCTTTATGTCCTTTGAACCGAGGGTCCGGGATATTATCGGCCTCTTGCCCTGCTTTAAGGTCGGCTTGTGGACATAGAACTCATCAGGATTCACTGCGCCCTGGACTACATTCTCTCCAAGACCATAGGCTCCTGTGACAAACACAACATCACGAAAACCGCTCTCTGTATCAATCGAGAACATCACTCCTGATGCTGCCTTGTCGCTTCGGACCATCTTCTGAACACCGATCGAGAGCGCGATATTGAAATGATCGTATTTCTTGTCTACCCTGTATGAGATTGCCCTGTCTGTGAACAATGAGGCAAAACATAGCTTGCAGGAATGGATGAGCTCTGCATATCCAGTCACGTTGAGATAGGTCTCCTGCTGGCCAGCAAAACTTGCATCAGGCAGGTCTTCTGCAGTAGCAGAACTTCTGACAGCGACATCAGTATGCTCGCCGTACTGCTTGCAGAGATTATCATAGCCTATCTTAATCTGCGTTATGACCTCCTCGGGAAGGTCGGCGTTCACTATCAGGCGCCTGACTGCCTTTCCCCGCTTCTGCAAGTCCTTAATATTGTGAGTGTCCAGGCCCTTGAGGATCTTTCTTATCTCTTCCTTTATGCCTGCTTTTTCTATCATGTACCTGTAAGCATAAGCTGTCACTGCAAAACCATTCGGAATATTTACCCCTTTGCTCGTGAGGTTGCGATACATCTCACCCAAAGATGCGTTCTTTCCTCCGACTAAAGGGACATCCTCTATTCCAAGCTGGTCGAACCAAAGAATGAATTCTGTCTCTTTTCCCATATAAATCTCCTCTTTTTTATTCTTTTTATAATTATGACTATCTTAGAGTAATTTTTGAAAGGAAACTATATAAAGATTTTTGACTATTGGAGAATGAGAAAACATTTCTGACCAGAGTCAGGGATCTTTCCCTAAACATCAATAAAAAATCAATATCAGAATCACTGGACATCTGCGTGTGGAATATATAAACCGGTTTTTGTCTTTTTCCCTGCATGAACACTGTACAGAAGCTTCGGACATTGTCTGAATCTGCAAAATATGACACATGTGCCAGCAGCGCATCACCACGAAAGGTCACGACCGACGACAGGATAGGCAATGCTGCTCGTGGGGGGATCTGCCACAGCTTCACCCAGGATGGCCGATGCGTGAGCCTTTTTAAGGTCCTTTACTCCAATTCGTGCTCGTATGACTGCAAGTACTGCCTGAACTCGACCAGGTGCAGCAAGAGGAAAAATGCGACATTCAGGGCAGATGAATTTGCCAAGGTGTTCATGAGCCTGTATGTGCGCAACTATGTCGAAGGGCTATTCTTATCCTCAGGGGTATGCAGGAATCCGGATCATACAACTGAATTGATGATTGATGCGGTGAAGCTTATCAGGGAGAAATATAAATTTCAAGGATACATACATTTCAAGGTCATTCCAGGCACATCATATGAGCTCATCAAGCAGGCTTCAGAATTCTCAGACAGGATGAGCGTGAACCTTGAGGCACCGAACAAGTCCAGGCTGTCTGAGATCTCTTCAGTCAAGGACTTCAAGAACGATATCCTGAAGAGACAGGCGTGGCTTTCGCGGATGAAGATCCCAGCAGGCCAGACAACGCAGCTTGTGGTCGGCGGATCTGATGAGACAGACCATGAGATACTGTCGATGACCAACTGGGAATATAATAACATGAGGCTTCGGCGGGGATATTACTCAGCATTCGTGCCTGTGAAGGACACGCCTCTTAGCAAGAAGGAGAGGACACCGCTTTTGCGTGAGCATCGGCTCTATAATGTCGATTTCATGCTGAGGAAGTATGGGTTTTCTTATTCTGAATTTCGGGGAATCATGGACAGTGGAATGCTCCCCCGCGAAGACCCTAAGGTTGCTCTTGCCAGGACATACTTTGATTCTGCTGTGGACGTGAATGAGGCAGGATATGAGGAACTTATCCGGGTGCCAGGGATAGGACCGCAGTCTGCACAAAGGATAATCAGGCTGAGAAAGGAAGGAGGAAGAGTTACGAAGAAAGCAGAACTTAGGAATATAGGGGTTGCCTGCAACAGGGCGGTACCTTTCCTGCGAATTGATGGGTGGAGACAGAAGCGGCTGGGGGAGTATTGAAGCATTTTGATCCTGCGGTAGGTGTTTTTAGCCTGGAGAATGGGGCTTCTGCATAATTTGATGAGGATAAATAGCAGCAAGGGGAGTATTGAGGTCTTTTGATCCTGCGGTAGGTGTTTTGGAACGGATGCTTATTGATCATGTGATTA
Source organism: uncultured Methanosarcinales archaeon (assembly GCA_964390375.1). Classification (GTDB taxonomy): domain Archaea; phylum Nanobdellota; class Nanobdellia; order Woesearchaeales; family DSVV01; genus CAYMIF01. Next base: position 6,004 of record CAYMIF010000044.1, on the reverse strand, counting down.
GCGCACCATTCTCCCTGGCACAGACGGTCAAATCCCAGGCGATTTGACCTACGAGGCATCCCAGAGGGCTTCCCCTGCCTCGACCTGGCCAGGAGAATGGTGCTTTCGCATAATGTGATATCAATATAATAAGATGTAGTTGATTTGATAATATAACTTAGATAACATTTGATGTGATGTTTGATGTGATGTTTGATATGATGTTTGATATGATTTTTATTTAGAAAAAGGATTACATGACGTCTAAAAAGAGCTTCATGGGCTTTGCTTCCTTTTTGGGAGCATATGGTACTGTGAAGCAGAACGTGGAGCCTTTGTCCTTGCTCTCTGCCCAGATCCTTCCTCCCTGGACCTCAATCAGACCCTTGCATATGGCCAGACCAAGACCAGTTCCTCCATATTCCCTGTAAAGAGTGCCCTCTATCTGATAGAACGGCTCGAAGATCTTCTTTAGAAATTCCTTCTTTATACCAATACCTGTATCCTGGATCTGGACCAGGATGTCCTCTTTTCGGGCTGTTGTCGAGATCGTGATCCTTCCTTTCTCAGGAGTGAACTTTATCGCGTTCCCTAGGATATTCTCGAAGACCTGCGAGAATCTCTGCTTGTCTATCTCGACCTCTTTTAGAATCTTCTCAAGCTTTAGGTCAAGCTTTATTGATTTTTTTTTTGCTTCAGACCTGAGATGCTCGACAGAATCCTTTATCTCCTGATTCAGGTCTGCCTTCTGCCATTCGAAATTGATCCGCGCAGACTCTATCTTGGTCAGATCAAGGATGTCGTTTATGAGCTTTTCCAGCCTTTTGATATTTCTCGACTGAATCTCGAGGCCTTTTTTCGTATCTTTGGTGAGCCTGCTTTTGGGAGTCTTTTTCATCAGCTCTACCTGCATCTTTATCGCTGCTATCGGAGTCCTGAGCTCGTGGGCAGTAATACCCAGAAAGTGTGTCTTCATCTTCTCAATCTTGCGGAACTCCTCAATCGTCTGGTTTATCCTCTTTGACATGTTGTTGAATGCATCGCCCAAGTCCCTGAACTCGTCTTTTGAACGGATATTGACCTTTGTGTTGTAGTTGCCATTCTCAATCTGCATTGTCGCGGCCTTGAGCTTGTGCAGAGGCTTTGCTATGGAAGACGAGATAATGAACGCAAAAGAGAAACCGATGATGTTCAACATAAGCAAAGTGAAAATCGAAAAGAGATATGTGTTACTGTCATCGAGCTTGTCCAGGAGAGCAATCATGTTCATGGCAGTCAGAAAAAACGAGAGCGTAAGTATTATCAAAAAAGAAAAGACTAGTTTTCTTATCACACTCTCCTGTTTGGGTCTCATTCCCTTGTTATACCTCTTTTTTCACTCTAAATTGATTGATCACTGACTATTTAAGATATTTCTTGACAGCAGACAGGAAATCCTCGTTGTCTATCGGCTTTTCCATGTAATCCACTACCTGAGGATATCTCTTCAAAGCCAGAATCTCATTTTCATCAGTCCTCAAAGCAGTCAGAATTATCACTTTAATCGATTTTTTATCCTTGATTGCCTCTATTATCTCATGAGTAGTCATTCCAGGCATCATTATATCCAATATGACCAGGTCAGGAACATTCTTTTTTATGGATTTGACAAACTCATCCCCATCCTGCGCCTCAGAAACATCATAACCATCAGATTTCAGAAGACTTATCAGACCCTGCCTGATGTCTGGCTCGTCATCAACAACAACAATCTTTTTCTTCAAATAATATCCCCTCCGCAATTAATTAAAACCTACTATAATTTAAATCTTTTGTTTGATTTTGGGTTTTGAATAGTTTTTACTAAAAATGGATGTTTTTCACTGGTCAGGTATGCGTGAGAGTTAAATATACTGAGCCTCGCCTTTCAATCATGAGCAGAGACAAGGATAACAGACTTGTGCACTTCTTTGATTCCTGCGGCGATGAGAAAAAGAAGAAAAAGAAGAAGAAGAAGAAGACAGAATCTCTGCAGGACATGGAACTTAGTCTTGCGAGATATCATAAAAATTATTCAGAAAGGCTATGGGCTGAATTGATGCGACTTCCAGCAGAGATCGTGAGAGCAAAATGCCATCCTGTCGCACGCAGGCTCTCCAACATGCACAGAGAGGTCTGGGCTGATTATCACAGAGCATGCGCATTCAGCCGGCTTTCTGTTGATAAACACGGCATATTGTATGGAAAAATCGAGACTGAACATGATATCGGGAGGCTTGTCATCAGGTTCTTCATGCAACGTTTCCCTGTGCTCGTCGTTGCATTGGAAAATCGCAGTGAGACGCTGGTAGCAGAGGAAGGTAAGGTCAGAAGATATAAAAAAAAGCTGAAGGATGTCTTATGTGATCTTCGATGCAGGCTTCCTGTGAATGAACTTGTTTCTGATATCGAAGAATTCGATGAGAGAACCTGGGAGGATTACTATAATACGCAGTCCATAGTCCAGAGACGCAACAAGAAGCATTTCCAAAGAAGCGTTCCGAAGAAGGTGCATCATAGGATGGGGGTTGAGAAGAGAGCATATCTGGATTCCAGGAACCTGCTGGAGTATATCTGACTTTTTTTCACTCTGCCGGAAAACCAAAACACTTATTTATTGAATGAGATACCTATAGAACATGAAAGGATTCATCGTATACTATACTTATGAGATCGTGGAAGACAAGGCTTATGTACTTCTATTCGGTAGGCTGAAGAACGGCGAGAGTTTCATGACAAGGTCTTTATTCAAGCCTTACTTCTATATCAAAAAAGAAGATAGAAAACAGGCTGAGGAACTTAGAGATGATGAGAGCCTTCCTTTGTTTGAGATAGTTGATGAGGGAAAACACAATCCACGCGATTTTTCTGAGAATGAATGCTTAAAGGTTGTCCTTGATATACCCAGGAGTGTCCCTGAAATCAGGAAAAGGTTCCAGCAGGACGGAATAAGCTGCTATGAGGCAGATATCAGGTTCGCATTGCGGTTTTTGATCGACCATGGAATCAAGGCAGGTGTTGAAATCAAAGGAGAACATGAGAAAGGAGAGCTGGTAGGGAGAATCTACAACGAGCCGGAACTTTCGGCAGTTGAGTATTTTCCAGAGAACCTGAAGACACTTTCCCTTGATATCGAGACAGACCTTCGAGGAGAAGAGATATTCTCTGTTGCATTGTATTCTGATGATTACAAGATGGTATTGCTAGCAAAGGAGGTCGGAGAAATCAAGGATGCTGTGTGCTATCCTAATGAAAAAGAGATGCTTTTGGGACTTGTCCAGGAAATCAATAGATTTGATCCAGATATAATTACAGGCTGGAACCTGATCGGATTCGATCTGAAAATCATCCAAAGGAGAATGAAGGGATTCAATATTGATTTCTGCCTTGGCAGGATGCCCTGGAGATGCAAGATATCTATTTTCAATGACTTTTTCCGCGAATCCAGGGCTGATTTTCCAGGACGAATCGTCTTGGACGGCATACACATGCTTAGGATGAGCTTCATATCGCTTGATTCGTATAAGCTGAACAATGCTGCACAGGACCTCTTAGGAGAGAAGAAGGTCGATATCGGCGACGGAATCGTAGACATAGGAAAGATGCTATCTGAAAATCCGAAGAAGCTTGTCGAGTACAACCTGCAGGATGCTGTTCTTGTGCACAGGATCCTTTCCGAGAAGAAAATAATAGACCTGGCAATCGAGAAATCCAGGCTCACCGGGCTTACCATGGACAAAGGCAAGGCCTCAATCGCATCACTGGACTCTCTTTACCTTCGGGAATCACGCAAGATAGGGTATGTCGCTATAACATCAGTGTACCAGGAGAGAGGTGAGCGCATAAAAGGCGGATTTGTTATGCAGAGCAAGTCAGGGATATATGATTACATCCTTGTGCTTGATTTCAAGAGCCTGTATCCGAGCATAATCAGGACATTTAATATCGATCCACTGGCATTCTCACCAGAAGGAGAGATTAAGGCGCCGAACGGTGCCAGGTTCAAGAACAATGAAGGGATACTTCCGATGCTCATCCAGAGCCTATGGGAAGCAAGAGACAAGGCCAAAAGAGAAAAGAATATGATGAAGAGCTTTGCTATCAAGATTACGATGAACTCATTCTTCGGAGTGCTTGCAAATCCAAACTGCAGATTCTACAGCATCGAGATGGCTAATGCAATAACACATTTTGCAAGAAAGATCGTCCAGGACACTGCTGAGAAGGTCAAGGAACTAGGGTATGAAGTAATATACGGTGACACCGATTCTGTATTTGTCAAATCCAACTCGGACAACTATGAGGATGCTGCGAAGATCGGAAAGAAAATCTCAAAAGAGATCAACAAGTATTTCGATGAACTAGTGAAATCTGATCATGGGCGAAAATCCTTCCTTGAGCTTGAGTTCGAGAAAGTGTTCAAGAAATTTCTGATGCCAAGGATAAGAGGGTCAAAGGTCGGAGCCAAGAAAAGATATGCAGGTCTGGATGTTGATGAACAAGGGCAGGAAAAGATAAAGATCACCGGCCTTGAGTTCGTGCGGTCGGACTGGACCGAGATCGCCAAGGAATTCCAGATGGGACTACTGGAGAGGCTTTTCCATGACAAGGACGTAAAGAAATACATAAAAAGGGTGGTCGAGGAGATCCTGGCTGGAAAACACGATGAAAAACTGGTGTACAGAAAATCGCTCACAAAGAAGCTCGATGCCTATACAAAGACCACTCCGCCTCATGTGAAAGCTGCCAGGCTTCTTTTTGAGGTGACTGATCGCATCATCAGATACTACCAGACAGTTGACGGTCCCCAGCCTATACAGAATGTCTCTGCAAAGATCGATTATGACCATTATATAGAAAAGCAGATCAAGCCTATCGCAGACAGCATACTCGAATTAAAAGGACTCAATTTCGATGAGCTTATCGAAGGAGAGAACCAGAAGAGCATATTCGATTACTGAAGCACAATCAAGTTTTTATCAGCTGCACATCTTCGGTGGGATGAACTTGTCTGTCTCCTCAGGAGGCTTCCTGTTGGGTGATAATTTCTCTATCCTTCCGTAACAAGACATATTCTCATAACTGCAGTCTATCTCATGATAGCAGAACTTGTTTGTACTGCCGCAACAAGGGCCGCCGAGATAGCCGCAATCAACTCTTTTTATGAAAAGCTGCGTTATGTATAATGTGACTCCGTTCGCATCAAGATATGCTCCGATACCTGTCTCGTCAAAATCATTGAGTATGTTGGCCCTGTGGCCTGAAGAGTTCATCCAGCCAGAGACTGCCTCAGATGCAAGCTCGTCTGTTGACTTCTCGATTATTATTCTTGTGCAGTTGCGTATCCTGTCCATGTCGTAGGTGTAGATGTTCTCCTCAAGTATGTTCTCTGCGCTGTTGGAGAAATAATATATTCCAGCGCCCATGAGACGGTCATCATGAGCCTGCCCCTTTAGATTGAAATGATTGAAAAACCTGTTTGTGGACATGTCTTTGCTATGGCTGAACGCAACATCCCTCAAGTCGTTGTTCCATTCCAACGGAGCAAAGCCGAACTGTTCCCTTCGCCTGTTCACCAGATTGTGTATCTTGAGCTCAAGCGCTGTCGAGAGAATCTCTGAATCCTTTTCAGTTGGCCTGCCTTTCGGCATATTTTTCTCAATATCTGAAAGCCTGCTGCCAATATTGAGGTTATATAGGACAAGGAACACTATTATGACTACTGATATGAAGAATACTAATGTGTAAACCCTGTTTATTCGCTTTTGCAGTTTTTCTCTGTCAGGGCTCTTCGGCCTTCTTGCCATCTCTATCATAGTGAGAAGACATCATATTTAAATCTGATGATTCAGAGGATGCTGGATACTTGTGCTGGCCAAAAGTGAAATTTTAGCATCTTTTTAAAATTCTGGATTATTCGAGATAGATGGTGCTGCGTTCCCGTAGGGAGCTACCCGAGTTTGGTTAGTAATTCACTAGCCAAACTAGCAAGAATTCTTGCTAGAGT
>CAYMIF010000043.1:0-17228 GCA_964390375.1 uncultured Methanosarcinales archaeon | reverse complement strand
TGCTCAACGGTTCACGACGACAGTCGTGTGAGGATTGGTAGGATAGGATTTCATAATAGCCCACCCGCAACACATAAATATCCCCTGTATTAACCATTCCGCATGAAAAAAAGTTTGATGCTATTGATAATCATCTTCTTTCTGCTGCTCCCTGCAGCATCATCTCATGAACTGACATTTGAGCTCTCAGAAGAAACCATCACGAAGATCGAAGGGTTTATCGAGGGAAAAGATACGGTCTTTGTCATTGGAAAATATGCATCAAAGACAGAGCGCCTTGTATTAAAAGCAATCCAGGAGCGTTATCCACAGATAAAAGACAAGCAATTGTTCTCTGAATCAGAGATTGAAGACCATGATCTGCAGGAAAAGACAGTGATTTACATAGGTGGTCCGAACCAGAACTCTGCAGCAGCTCGAATACTGGTGGAATATGGAAGTGAAGAGATTTATGTACCTTTCGGTGTTGTGCATATGGTCGAGTCTGAAACCGGACGTGCTCTTGTGATATCAGACAATGCAGGACACAGCAATCTGCCAAAGACCTCTCCTCATAATTCTCCTCTTGCTAGGATTATGCCTGTTGGATTTGTTCCTGCAGCAGCAAGCGCCATAGGCCTCGGTTTGATTTGGTCATGGAAGTTCATAGCGATGCTTGCAAAAAAGATACTTCGGCTTGTCCTATCTTCTAAGATAATGGGTCGGATAAAGAAAAAAGACCTCAAGGACAGGTTCATCGGAATTCGACTGAGGGGAGTCCGTCTGAAGCTCAGGGAATGGATTGCTATATTTCTAGCAGCAGCTGCATTTGCATTGGCAGCATCATACTCATATCTGAACAGCATAGTGGACCTGGTGAGTTTCGTCGCAGTCAACATTGGCGTGAACATGCTGATCTATGCAATCAGGCATTTCACAAGGCTGGTTATGGACAAGAAGCACAAGCTGCATACAGAATACGTATTCTGGATCTGGGGCACGATAGTTGTTGTCATAACAGGCTGGCTTGGCAATACCTTCTGCCTGGCAGGTTATACTGTGTCAGAAAAAAACAAGAAGACTGCTTATGAGGCAAAGATAGTCTATATGATAGAGATATTGACGTTCGCTGCAGCGATTGTTCTTCTGCTTTGGAACCTCATATTCCCGTCTGTTATTGCCCAGATGGCATCAGTCCTAGCGCTTTCGCTTGCATTTTTCCAGACATTGCCTTTTAGCCCTTTTGGAGGCCGCAAGGTCTATCGCTGGAGCAGGTTGCGTTGGTCGCTGCTATTCGTGCCGATAGCTGCATTGTATATCCTGACTCAGATATGGATATGATTAGTTAACGAATGCGAAACTTACCTGCCCAAAGAAAATAAAAAAAGAAAAAAAAACTTGTTATAAAGCTTTGCCTGGCTGCTTCAGAATCCTTCCTTGATGCCAGATACCATTTTCTCTTTCAGTTCGCCGTCCTGCTCAGGGATGTTCTCTTCAAATCTCTTCTTCATCTCTTCTAGCTCTTCTTCAGTCTTGCCTTCGTAGCGTATTGTAAGAACGCTGGGAACATTGCTTGACTGCCTAACAACAGCCCATGATCTCCATTCAGGACCTGTTCCCTGCTCAATCTTCAGATCAGCTCCAAGCTTCTTGATGCTTGCTCCCTGGCTTTCGAATCTTTTCGCGATCTCTTCCAATACTTGTGGATTTCTTTTCGCAGAATATTCAACACGTATCTCTGGTGAAGTATGGTATCTGGGAAAAGACCTGCATATCTGATCAAGTGAACCGCCCAGATTCGCAACAGCGTCCGCCACGATCATCGCTGAAAAAAGCCCGTCATCACAGCCGTCGACATAATACTGTCCTTTCCCATAGAAATAATGCCCGGATATCTCTCCTGCGAATATCGCTTTCTCATCCTGGAGCCTCTTCTTGATGTTTCTCCAGCCGGTCCTTTCCATGATCGGCCTTCCGCCTGCATCCTTGATTACCTCTGGCACAGCATTGGTGCTCTTGATCTCATATATCACTTTGCCTTTTGGGTTTTTTCCGAGAAGATATTTGGCTACGATCATTGTTATCTGGTCTTCTGAGATCTTCTCTCCGTTTTCTGTCAGGACAGATACGCGATCCATGTCTCCGTCAAAAGCAACACCGCCCAATCCCATCCTCCTGCAGACATGCATGGCATCTTCAAGGTTCTCTGCATCATGAGGGTCAGGTGCATTGTTCGGAAGCCTGGAAAAATCCCGGTCATGGTAATCATGCAGTCCTATTGCCCGAAATCCAAGTGATTCGATGATCTCCTTTGCAAGCCCGGATGATGAGCCGTATAGAGAATCGACAACAATGTACCTGTTTTCTCCTATGTCACCGAATTTTCCTGAAAGATAGTTCCTGTATTCAGAAACTGCCTGGTCTTGTATATCTACCTTGCTTCCGCCCACAATCGGAAGAAGTGTCCTTTCCCTCATGGGATTGAATTTTATCCCATTGAATGTGGCCCTGATATGCGATGCAGTCACATATCCGATAGCGTTTGCGCCGAACAATTTTCCTCCGACATATGCTATCGGTTTTGGCATGTCCATGCCGATGCTCAGAACAGAACCTCCTTCTGACACGATCCCGCTTTCAAGAGCATCCAGAAGCTCTGCAGTGTCTGCTCTTGAGTCGCCGCCTGTCACAAAATACGGTTTAGTGAACCTGTCTTTCAGATGGTTCGTCCACTTTTGTCCAAGCTCATAGAACCTGGCCGGATCTGAATTCTCCTGCCTCTTGTCGAGGTTGCAATAGACTTCTTCTCCTTTCATTTTCTTGCCTCCGGCAGGATACAGCTTTCGCTAAAAAGAATCTGATCTGTCCTGCCTGCTCAAGAACCAAAAAGGCCTTTCCATCCTTGGCTTGGAAAAAGATAATATTATACACTATTTAATATTAGTCCAACCAATAACCACATTGATGGTTATATAACCACATTTTGAAAATATTTATATATCTCTTCATCATTCCCTTCTGCATGAAGAGGAGCATAGTCAAGCACGGTCCGAGCACCTACACGATTTCTCTGCCTGCGAAATGGGTAAAGGAGAACAATCTCAGGTCCGGGCTCACTGTCGACGTTCAGCAAAAAGGCAACCGTCTTGAGGTCAGCACCAAGAAGGAAGACGAGACAATCTCTTTGGAGGTTGACATCAAGGACAACCTGAAGATAGGCAAGCGCTACATAGTTTCAGCCCACAGGAAAGGCTGCGATGAGCTGACTCTTTGTTATTCTGATCCGTTGTACCTAAAAAAGATTGAGGAATGCCTCTCTGAGGATGTTTTAGGATATGAGATTGTAAAGCAGGGTCCGCATTTCTGCAACATCAGGGATATACCTGGAACAAAGTTCAGGGAGTTCGACATTTTATTCGAGAGGATATGGATGATTCTGCTTTCCATGGCAGAAGATATAACTAAAGCTATAATAGAAAAGGATTTTTCGGTTTTAGAGAGCATACAATCGTTGGACAAGAGGATAAACAAGTTCACCAATTTCTGCATAAGGATACTTCAGAAGAAGTCTCATCCTGATTACAGGAACATCCCTGTATACTATCGATTCCTCCGGTCTTTAGAAGAGCTTGGTGATTCATACAAGTATCTGATGAGGTATTGCGCAGAGGAGAGATTTGCCGTCTCAGTCGAGTTCATAGATCTTGTGAAAAAGGAGAATGAATACATGAAAAAGTTCCACAAGGCCTTCTACAGGCCGCAAGACCGCACGATAAATTCTCTCCTATTAGATGTTGTTGCATCAGGAAAAGAGATAGCAGATTTCACAGAGAAAGAGGAGTCTGGCATGCACACGTCAATTCTTTTCATGATAAACGACAAGATCCGCAGCATGATCTCGGCCATAATCGAGCTGGATATCATTAAGGATTAGTATATTGTATCTATTGCCTACTTTTTCAGTCGCCAGTATTTATTTGATATAGTTATTAGGCATTCGGTCCAATCAATCTCATTTAATTTTCGCTCATAGTCCTTCATGCTCAATAGCAGTTTTTCTGAAAAAAATTGTTTTGTATTTTTTGAGAGGAACCATTTTTTTGCCCAGAAGAAGGCCAAATCATCAGGTTCTGCTTTTGGGCATCCCCTGATCTTGTCAGCAATCAGATAAAACCGATTTTCCTGGTTTTCGACAAATCTATTCAAAAAGTCAGATACGTCCTTTATGTATTTGTTTGTCTTAAGAAGATAATAGATGAATCTGTTTACGCTTACATATTCGATGAATCTGTCTGAAAGTTTGACATCAGGGAATTTTTTTTCGATTTTAGAATGTTTCCAATCCATGGTTATCTTCATTATTTTTATAATGCTTTCTTCATCATCTTTTTGTATATGTTTTGAGAAGATTGCTTCTTGTCTTTTGTCAAATAATTCTTCCTTTCTTATATCTGAGAGGATTCTGTCATAGCATCTTATTGAATCCTTAAGTTTTTTGCAGGTCATCCAGTGCCACCTTCTCTACATTTCATCAGTGCATTTAATAAAGCTTTTGGTGAGAAGCTGTGTGGATCATAGCATTTGGAGAAGGTTTCTGTAAGCTCCAGTATTTCATCTACTTTTTGATTGTCTCCCCAGCTTTTCAGTGTCTCGATGAATGCATCCCCGTTCTCTGGGTCGATATACCTGATAATTGATATCGCTTCAGCGATACTTGCTGTACCACCGTTCTTTTCCCATTGGCTTGATATATATAAATTGAAAGTCCTGGGGTCATTTGGGTTTATTCCCTCATATTTTTTATATACCTGTTCAGCGAATTTTTGGTCTCTTCCCATGAACTCATATGTTCTCACATCCGAAGCCACCTCTTCGAATGAGCTCAAGATTGTGTTCATTCGGCTGATCTGGCTTGCTGTCTGAAGATTTCCTTGGTCTCTGTATTCATGTTCCTTTTGCAGTTCAAATAGTTGCTCCAGTTCCTGGAATTCTTCATGGTGTGTTTCCCGGAGCTGTCCGTGAAATCTTTCGTGGTAATAGCCTCCGTTGACAAAAAAATCTTTGTCTATGGAATCCTTGACAAAGACTGTTCCTCTGTCATTTGGGTCCATTGGATCCGGTTCATTGTATGCAAGATGGGAATCTCCCATTGCATCTTTCAGTTCTGAAGTGATGGGGTTTGCCTCTCTATTTTTCCTTTCTTGAGTGTCATCATGTAAAAAAGCAACCTTACCGAAATATCTGTCAGATACCTCAATCTCATTTCCTTTCTCGAATGTTTTGACTACCTCTGGATCAGAGAAAAGATTTGCTGCATTGACTGCCTCGGCAGGGTTTGTGATATGTTCCTGTGTATTAAATTCAAGTCTGCTAACATGGGCTGCTTCAATCATCCTTGCATGATTTTGTGCGAATTCAAGATATTTTTCTGCTTTTGTCTGTTCATCATCATATTGCTTGAAGTAGCTGGAGAAGAGTGCGAAATTAGGCATATGGCTTTCAGGGTCCATTCTTTCAAGAAGTGCTGAATTATGAAGGCTCGTGTCTATCTGATGTACATTCCCTTTATCGTCTACAGAATGCTGCATCACAAAAGAATCAATTGTATTAAGATCAACCTCTCCACTGCTTGTTTGGACAAGTCGCTTGGGAGTTCCTGTCTGGTGGGGATATAGGTTTATTTCTCTGATCTCTGAATCTCTGGCATCTCTGTAGTCTACTATTGAATGGAATACTGCCTTGTTGGGGTCCATATCTATATCCGGACCATTATATGGGATGTCAAATCCAGGGGTGGAGATATTACCTCTTTCAATCATGAATCCTTCATATTCTTCTTTTATTGGTTCTGCAACATAATAAACTGTAGTTCCGATAGCAGTATAATATCCGCTCACAAGCCCTTTGATTTTCATGCTGCCTGTGCTATGACGTGCGTTTAATGCACTTGCAAGAGAATTTGCACTTGCACTGGATTTGCATTTCACGCCGCCTCCTTCTGCAGCTTTAGCAAGTCTTTCAAGTTTCTGCTCATTGGACTCTATTGATCTCCCCATGTTTCTTCTATATTTTGTGCTTGTTGTTCTGGGATAGTTTGCCGGCATTTTCATCTCCCTGCATTAAGATACATATCTTCTGCCAATCTTGCAGTCTTCCAGAAAGGCATGTTGTATTTGTCCAGCATAGCGATGAGAAGACTCTCAAAGTTGTGGACTACTCCGAATTCATATCTCTCGATTCTGTCAAAATGATGATCTCCAGAATCAAATCCTGCCACATTGACCTTTCCGTTTGCTTTCTTTTTTTGTTTGTCGTGGGTATGGTACCAGGGTTTGTGATATTCTTGAGCCAGCCAGAGTCCTTCTTGTCCTGCGATATCAGACCTTTGAACATCATGTATCATCAGCGATTCATGGGCTGTCTGCTCATCCTCTTCTTCGAAGTTAGATTCATCAAGCTCACATTCGGTATATTGGTCGATTCTGATTCCTTTTTTCAGGAAATCTTTGAGCGTTGTGCCTTCAGGAACCTCTGTTCTAAAGACAGTATAATCTTCATTTCGCATACCTAGCAATGCTTTTGAATTATAGGCGCTCACTACAGTGAAGTCATGGTCTCTGCTGATATTAAATGTCCGCCTCACATAGTCCAGAAGTTCTAGTGGCTGCTGGGGCACAAATCTTATTATCTTAGATCTTGCTCCATATCTTGGTGTGTTAGTCTCAGGGTCGATTAATTCTTCGATGTTTTCTCCTCTGAGTATAGAGTCTGTTCCGATGAGCAGGAATGCATCATCTGGTTGTTCATATCTTTGTTCTTTTCTTCTTTCTCTATATTCAAGCCTGCTAGAATGATGGTGGGCTTCAGATAGTTTTTGAGTTATTTCTTTATACCTTCTTGGAGAAAGGTACCTAAAATGCCTCTGGAGGCCAGGAAGGAATACCCTCATGAATCTGTTGAATTCTGACTCCATCTCTTCTTTATTTCTTGGCCTGTTTTGGTTGGTATCTGTTCTCCATTCTGAGATTATGCTCATGAGATTTGCGTTCCAGTCGCTGATGTTGAAGACCGGCGATGAATCTAGATGTGATGAGAGTATTGCGTAGTATGCATTTCCATAGGGGCTTGAAAATAGTTTATTGTCGATTATAGAGAGCACTTTCATTCTTTCAAGTCTTCCTGCTAGTTTATACCTGGTAGTATGGGTTCCGATCTCGTCTTCACCGCATATATGGAGGAACCGCGGGTGTGAGACATAGTTCCTTTCTTGTTTTAAATGCATCGCGACATATTCCCTGTCTTCAATTGCCTGCTTTATCTGATCAAGGTCCAATAGACCGTTGAATGCTAAATAGATGTATTGCTTTTCATCCTCATTTCTTAGTCTTTGTTCTTCTTGGATTAATTTTTTCAATCCCAAAAAAAGTGTTCTTCCGCTGGAAAGCCTCAACGCAGGGTTCTTATTGAAAAATCTGAGTTCCTGAGAGATGCATTTTCCGTAAAGATAATCAAATACAGATCTTGCTTTTCCTGCATAGGCGTTTTCCCAGTCAAACGTTTCTGGATTATCAAAATCATCTTTTATACCTTCCGGCTCCATTGTCTGCATGCGCATCCTATAAAGCATGTCTCTGGTTATAGGTTCACAACCCCATTTATCGGCATATTGGTTGGCGAAATCTATGACATCGCTGAATATGGATGATCCTGCTATATCAAGGTCTGTCGCGGCTATCACTTTTTCCAGATTTATTGGTTGTCCGGCTTTAAGGTCGTTATGATCGCAAGGCATCCTTCTTTTTGCAAGAACGTGGTTGAACAGAAACATTCTGACGACATGTGATTTTAGGTCCCTTGGATTGAAGTCCTGAAAACTTGGACTCAATGTGAGCTGCCCTTCAAGCTCCTTCCAGTTTTTTGCTTCCAGTATTATTTTGTGCAGGTATCCTCTTTTTGCCTGTCTGTATTTGAGCGGATTTCCGTATGTATCAAGGACAATCACCAATGAGCCGTTTCTTTTGAATACAAAATAGTTAATATCCTCGGGAACCACTAGATTCTTCTGTTGTTCAGAAACAAGTTCCTGGCCTGCTTCTGTCGGAAAATAAAGCCCGCTTTGCTCCACGACCCTTCCTTGTTTTTCGAGTTGATTGAGTGTTCTTGTCACAGCTCCTGTAAGAGAATCGGTCTGGAAATCAAGTTTGTCGATCTGGGGATAGTCTCCTCCTTCTAGAGAATCGCATATGTCTTCGATCGTACATTCATCTTCCATTACTTCAAGTACTGGTCTTTCAAGATCAGATACGATATGCTCATTTATGTATCGCATCTTTCTTCTGACCCTTCTCGCACTTTTATGACCCATGTGATCAAGATGTTCTGGTTTCATCTCATAAGGAAATGAGCCTGAAACATTGAAATAATAATTCCCTGAATTATCTGCATTCTCGCCTCTGTTAAGTCTTCTTACTGTGACTATGTCATTATGAAGAGCAGAAGAGCATCCGAAATCATCAAAAGTCTCTGGTGCAAGGGCTCTTGCTATCGCTTCTGAAACGCGTTTCTTCTCAGTAATTATCATTGTTGTTTTCATTGATAGAACTCCTTTATCCTGGACCTCATTGTTTCAAGGTCGATAAAATCCCTTCTGGTTACTCCTAGGCCTGATGATATATAATCAGCAAGGGACCTGTTCTCCGTGGGATTTCCTCCGCACATCACTATGTTTTTTCTGAGAACCTGCAAAGGTTCCTGCAGTAGTCTCATGTTTTTCCTGGCATTGTTAGGGGAAATATACTCATACCTGTTAGGAAGATCATTTTGGACATTCTTTACCCCAAGCATCCTTTCATCAGCGAGAATAACTACGGCTCTGTCTGTCATGCTTCTGTGGGCTCTTCCGGCAGACTGAGCTACCTTTCTGTAAGCGACTTGTTTGAAAGTCAGATCTTCAGCAGTCTGCCTGTCCCTTCCCTGCATGAAAAAATAATCTTGTCTTGTCCGGTTTAGTTTGATCTCTGAAGCAGAGGCCGGATAGGGAAGACCAAGAGCAATGACCATCTCCATTTGTTCTTCTTTATAATCAACTCCTTCACTCAGGGTGCCGCCCTGGACGCCAAGTATTATCGCGGTTCTTTCTATTCCTCCCAGTGCCTTGAAGACCTCTATTACATCTTCATCTGTATATGTGTCTTTTTTGATGTTCATATATCTAAGGGCTGCCTCATAATCTCCCTTGAAAACTTCAATTTCATCAGAATATCTTTTTCCTTGTATGAAAGGCAGGAGGCAGAAATCATATTCGCTCTGGATTGCTTTAAGCATTTTATGGGTCTCTACCACCACTGGTATGCTGTTTCCGAAAATTCCAATATTCCTTCCCCAAGCGCTATCTATAGCAGTCTCCAGCATCTCCTCGATTACTTTATGTTCATTGTCAGTGAAAGTCTCATCCTTTTCACGCATCTCTTCTTTTGAAGATGAATTTGCTCCAACGATATAGAAATGTTCATAATTTTCTGCTGGGAACACAGATTCTAATTCTGAAGTGATTGGATCTCTTAATCCCAGCAGGTATGCGATATCATTAGTTGGGGAGAGTGTCGCGCTTGTGAATATCCTTGAGTCAAAACCTGCTGTTGCTCGTTCTACATTCTTCTTAGGATGAAGACTGTAGAATTGAAATTCACCTTCGCAGGACACCAGCATGTAATCCATTGGGTTATCAATTATCTCTATCATTCCATCTAGTAGCTGCGAGTAAGAATAAGCTCCTTTCTTGACCCCTTCTCTGAGTCTACTAGACTCTGATGCCATTTGTTTTGCGTTTGCGAAATACCTTGCTAGGCTCCTCAGGTTTGACATGAAATCGTCGCTGAGCTCTTCTATTATATCGCAGATATCTTCGATTAAAAAAGAGTCTGCACCCTGGCCGTTGGAGATCTTTGTCTGTTCGTTATGGTGTGCTTTTACCTTTTCAGATAGTTCATTATATAGACATTGTACATACAAGGCAGCTTCTTTTAGTTGGAGGTTGCCTATTTCTACGGAAAGTCCTTGTTTACTGTCGGCTATTCTGCAGTCCCTGATAAATTGTCTTGATAGGTCTGCGAGATAATATGAATTTGATTGCCTGTTTCCAGGATCCTCATCTTCTTTTCTTTGTCCTATTGTCAGATATGGGTTTTTGGCTGCATCCTCAAGGAAATTGTGTGCTTCATCTATTATTACTAAACCTTTATCTAGTCCGTATTTTTGCATCCAATATGAATCATACATATAATTATGCGGAAGTACCACAATCCTCGCTTCTTTTGTTGCAGCTTCCATTACCCCTCGCGGACACTGGCTTGTCTCGGTCAGGGTATCTATGCTGACGAGCCTTTCAGAATGAAGAGAGAAACTCGGCTCGAATCTCGACCTGAATTTAGAGCAGTTGAAATTGCAGTAATGTTCGTTTATAGGGCCAAGCGGTGGGTCTCTTTGTGCTCTTTCCTTGTTTATTATATCAATATCTCTCACAGGGTCATAACATTTCGCGTATCTTTCTCTTAGTCGTCCTGAACCGATATGAAGTGTAGCTGTGATATCAAGATCATTCTGTTCCAGAATATTCCTGATCTCATCCATTATGTTATTTACCTGGGTCACAGTCCTGGTAGAATATACCAATCTCAGTTCAGGGTCTCTGAGCAATGCAGGGATGGTCGCTGCGAGAAGTGCTCTTGTTTTTCCAAGTCCGGTAGGTCCTTCTATCACAACATCTCTTTTTGTGGATATACCTTCATGACATGCATAGATGTATTGATATTGTTCTTTTCTGAATTCAGCATTTCTGTCTCCGAAATTAAATATTATGCTAAAAATGTTATTTACAGGTTCAAGGTCTGTCTCAGTAAGAGGTGGTGGGATGTGCGGATGATCTGTGGAATCTTGCCTAGCTGTGTCTGGTATGGACAGTTCTGAGAATCTCATTTGAAGTACTATCTCTTCCAGTTTGTTGTGTTCAAGGTCTGCTCTGGATTTCTCTGCTTTGTCGAATAATCTTCGCAATCTCTTTCTCTCGCTGCCATAAAGATCCATGTCATTGAGTAGCTGCCTAACGTCTTCATATGGGTCGCCATCTTCATCATGAACAAGATTATCTATCATCTTTTCAAGACTATGGGCGTTGCGTTGTCTTTCTTCTTTTACGACATTAAAGGCCTTGGATATCTCTTCTAGAACAAATCTTTTTTCAGGGCCAAATAGAACTTTTTTTACCTCGCCCTGAAGCGATTTTAGAGGCTCCCATCTATCTTTTTCCGGACCCAGCATAATATCATCAATCGCGGACAAGTACATTTGGGACATTTTATAATCTGAAAAGAACATTCATTTAATAAGTTTACTACTTTTTAGTCAATAAAAAATGAATTAAATAGCATCGATTATTTCAAAATACAGTTATTATATCGATTGGTCTGGGTTTGGATCTGCAGTTGTTTTTTAGAATCAGTGTATTTTAGGTTAAATATTTATAATTTATTGTGCATAGCAGGATGGTTCCCAAACCAAAGAATCATCATTCAAAAACAATCATGGCTCCCAAGCCAGAGATGGATTTGATGATTAACAGATTTATGGTTTTTGGGACAGAGTCTTGAAATGAAAATATTTAAAAAAAAGCAAAGCTATAAGAAGAATTAATGGAAGAGTGGTTTTATTCAAGAAACACATATGGTACTGCAATAATCTGCACCATTGTGAGTATAATACTGATGATCCTGCCTATAGGATTTTTCAGGGTATTGGGTGTTGTTGGATTGATATTCAGCCTCATCTATTTTATTTTCAAGGCATTGAATCTGCCGAGAAGCTGAGTTATTAAAAAAACTGGACAGGCCGGGATTTGAACCCGGGGCCTCTCGATTGCCAACCGAGCGTTCTGCCGAACTGAACTACCTGCCCGTATCAATAACCAATCACCTAACAAACCATGATTTGCAGCTTCTTTATATAGATTACTGTACTTTTCAGGCAATCGATATTCCATGTCCTTTTTCCCTGCAAAATCATAAACTACAACAACTCCAACGATTGCAGAACCAGTATAGAAAAAACCACAGCATTTATATATCAGTATGCTATCCCTTTTTTCATAGTTGGGGGATTAGTATGGTAATATTGTTTGACAGGTTCAATATGTCAGATGACATATTCGAGATAATTTTTGCGACAAAACAGCAGAAGATAGTAGGAAAGCTCCTGATAAAGGAGATGAAGAAGAACAAGGGGGAGATTACAAAGTCCAACATGAGTTCTTTTGCGACCTCTCTTCACGACGGAACCTTGGTGGTCGAGCTTGACGAGCCGCCTTATGACGGAAAGAAGGTCAAGGTCAGCTACAACAAGCGCCAGTTCTACGACAGGATCCTCACGCCCATGAAGGGCATGGGCCTGATCGACTACGACCTCTACAAGAAGACCTACAGGATATCTGACCAGTTCAACAAGGCCATGGTCAAGATCGGCCTCATGTGGATGAAGGAGATCCGCTGATCACTTGAACTTGTAGCAGAGGCTGAACACTGCCATGTTATCATCCTGGCTCTTACCGATGCAGTCCCAAAGGTATGACACGCTTCCGCTGATATTTTTGGACAGATCCACCTTCAGGCACGGTCCCAGATAAAATACAGGGTCTTTTTCTTCCTGCACTTTCAGATATCCTATCGCTCCTATGTCCAGTCCTCTGAGAATCTCTGCTTCTTCTGGCCGCTCGAACAGGTTGTAGCTGGCTGAAGGTATGAAGTATGCCTTGTCTCCTGCCCTGTCGTTCATGCTGCGAAAAAGCCGAAGCTGCAGGTTGGCATTGAGTTTTCCATCAAGCTCTTCTTCGAAAGGATTGAAATTATAGTCCATCCTCGTTCCTGCCCATACCCTGTCCTGGCTGTCAGCCTGGAAATGGAAGTATGGTGTGAAAGTCCCTTCTCCCAGCTTGAACCTGTGCCCGATCATGACATCTGTCCTGGTCACGTCTGAAGGCGCGAAATTCACGTACGGCCTGACCTTGACTATGTCATCTTCATTTCTGTATTCAAGCTCTGCAAAGCTCAGCCTGATCGTGTCTGCCTGAACTGTGGCTGGGTATAATACAGCGCCCACAGCAGCCACCTTTGCTGCTGTTTTTGCTTTTCTCCCTAATGCTATCATTCCTTGTTTTATTCTTTTTACGAGATCCATTGTATGACCACCTTTAAAAAATGTAGTTATTCAACTGTGACGACAAGAACTGTTCTACTAGGCTTAAACCTTTTCATTAAATATTATATATATGCTTAAATCTATATATATTTTCAAAAAGTTTAAATATGAGCTTAACTATCCACTCTCACATGAAGAGAAAGATAGTCAAGCAGGGCAAGGCGACCATGATGATAAGCCTGCCTGCAAAATGGATACGAAAGAACAACCTTTCTAAGGGAGACGAGATAGATCTGGAGATACTGGATGATGATATCTTTATTTCAGCAGACAAAGAAAAAAAGTCTAGGACCAGGGCAGCAGAACTCAGGATAGCATCGCTTTCGGAGACCTCTGTTCGTGCGCTGATAACAAACACGTACAGGAAAGGTATCGATAAGATAAGGGTGCATTATGATGACCCCAAAGCCCTTGGCATGATATCAAAGGTTCTGAAGAAGGCCACGATAGGATTTGAGATAATAAAGAAAGGGAAAGGCCATTGCGAGATAGAGAACATAACAGAGCCAGAGCAGTCACAGTTCGACAACATCTTCTCAAAGGTATTCCTGATAATCGAGGAGCTTTTCGCAGCAGTTCTGGACGGATCAGGATATTCCATGGATGACATAGACGATTCAGAGGACAGGATATATCAGTTCGACAATTTCTGCAGGAGGGTCCTGGCAAAGGATCCGGATGACAATTATGGATTCCGTATAGCTTTCCATTACCAGCTCATGCATGCTCAGCGCGAGATGTATCTGATGCTGAATTACATGCACTCGAAGAAGAAGCAGTTCAGATCAAGAGAGTTCTCAGAAATGGTAAAGGAATGCTTCAAGATATTCGACCTTCTCAGGACAGCATATGCAACAAAGGACATCCTTCTTTTAGAGAAGGTCCATGAGAAGAAAAGACTGTTTGAGGAAGAAAGAGCAAGAAAAGCTCTGGATAGTTCGATAGACAGTTTTGCTGTGCACAAGCTGCTCTCAGCAGCAAGATCATTCTATCTCTGCGCATCGCCATTATCAGGAGTACTTATTTGAGAGTAAGGCCATACATCCTGGAGTGAGCCTCACCGGATGTATATGTCCCTGGCATGAATGTCCTCTTTGGAATCCTGTCGAAATGCACCTCGCCTTCTTCATCAGTGATAAGATAAAGCGCTACTGCGGTCTCTATAAGATTCTGTTTGAAACGAGGTATCATGCTCCGATATCCATGATTAAAGCTCATTGATCTGTCATCTGCATTGACTGGTGCAGGAAAATATGTCCAGCTGCCTGTCCTCTGTTTTGCGATGTTCTGCTCCAGGGTATCGCAGAAATAGGTGGCCATAAGTTCAGGAAGATTGACCTGCTCATCAAGCATCTCTGGTCCCAGGCATAGTTTCAGGTAGCTGACACCCTGCAGTGAGCAGTTGGCAGGATGAAAATTCGGGCCTCCTATGCTTGTATCATTCATGACAAGAAAATTCCGCGGGACAAAGGTCGGTGAGACACGGTCTTCTTTCCTTGACCTGTATCCTCTCTCAGCCTTCTCCTTGTTCATCATGCAGGAGCGAAGCCAGGATATGACAAGCCTTCGGTCCATGCGCAGGAATGTGCTGTGATGCATGGCATATGTTTGCAGATCCTCTTCAGCAAGCACTTCGGTATTCTTCTCAATCTCTTTCCATCTGTCGTGCAGTATGTCTATATAGTAGTTTCTGATGAAGCTCTGTGGGTATTCAAGCCCGTTCGTGTCCTCTGTTATCTGGAGGTTGCCGAGGGAAAAAGAACAGTAGTTGTCATTCCGAAGCATCTCTGAGAAGGTTGGTTTTGGCTCTTTTCCTGCAGAATTGATACCTGCGATAGTTCCGACAGCGATTATCCCTGCTGCAGCGATCGTTGGAAGCAGATAATGAGAACCCTGCGCGACTCTTTCTTTGAACAGGGTCCACCTTCCTGATTCCAGTTCTTTGTATTCTTCTTTGGCTTTTCCCATATCCTCTATCCCATCGCCTGTCTGTGTCATCATCCTGTATATGAGCTTTCCATATTTGCTGTCAACTCTTCTGCATGCAGACCGGAGCATCTCCTCATGTTCATCAAGGTCCAATCTGTCGACGAACTTTCCGTCTCTTGCGATCTTGAGCCTGTATTCCTGTCCGTCGATAATGACTGCTCTTCCTGATTCGTGCTCTACAAGCTTGTGGTTGTATATGAGTCTGCCTGTCAATGCATAGTATATCGTGTGTCCCAGTGCATATATGTCTCCTCTGACTGGATCATCTGAGCTTTCTCCCAGGACCATCGCATTCAGTGTCTGGGGAAGGGTGAATTCAGACCCCCCTTTTGTGGGCATTGCGTGATATCTGATGTGGTTTATGAACTCAGCATTCTGAAAATCTGTGATCATGACCCTTCCTCTGTTTGGTATCAGTATGTTCGAAGGTTTGACATCCCTGTGCACGATCTGCTTGATCCTGTGCAGGTAAAAAAAAGCATCGATGATTGGGCCAAAGACCCTCTCGAACTGCTCTTCATAATAACCCCCCTTGATTCTCACGTCAGAATGAAGGTTCGCCCCCTGGTGGAAATCCTCTGCATTGACAACTCTATCCCCGGATATCAAGAAGCTGTCGATTGTCCTGACGATGTTCGGATGAGACAGCTCATCAAGTACCCTGACTTCACGTCTGTCAACATTCCTTCTTCTGCTGTTCACTCTAGCTGAAAGAGAGTTTGCCACTTCTCTTCGGGGTATCTTCAGGACAACGTTGCGCTCAGAAAGCCCGTTTATGTAATTGGCAAAAAGAGCTATTCGCAGGTTGCCGCTGTCCACTCTGGAACGGATAGTGTATCCTCTGCTCTGGATTAGTTCGCGGTCTGATTCTGTCAGTATGTCTTCTATCAGCCGGTCAGTCTGAGATGATGTGTCAAAAACCATTTTACAACTATTTACTACCAAAAAGTAGCAAAGTATTTATAAATCTTTTGGAAAATTTTTGCCAGAAAATCTGATTTATTGCAAATAAAAAAGAGCAATATATATAAACAACCCGGTCTATGTAATGCATATGCATCTTTTAGATTATCTCAGGGTCCTAAAGAAAGCCATGGCAGCCTATTACAAGGACAATTGCCAGATTCTTTCTGCTGCATTGGCATATTACACACTGTTCTCTCTTGCGCCGATCCTCTTCATAGCAGCAGCATTTTCCGGGATACTGTTCTCCAGGGAATCAGCAGAGCAGTATCTGATCGAGAGGCTGTCGGAATTGATAGGTTCAAAAAGCGCATCAGCTGTGGGAGATGCGGTCCAGAATCTGAGCAGTCCGACGACAAACATTGTTTTTTTTGTAATCGGCTTCATATTCCTGGCTTATATAGCATCTACTGTATTTGCCAACCTTAAGATTTCCCTGAACAGGATATGGGGCATAAGACAAAGAGTGAGGCATCCTCTTGTATCCCTTCTCAAAAATAGGCTTTGGGCATTTCTTGTACTCCTGATAGTCTATGTGCTGATTATTTTTTCAGTGATAACAAGCCTTTTGATAACTGCCTTGAGTACTGTGGTGGATAACAGGGCCATGTTCTATTTTTTCCAGGCAATAGATGTTTTGCTTTGGTTTTCACTGATAACTCTGCTTTTCGGAACCCTATATATTATACTGCCGAACAGAAAGATTGGTCTCAAACAAGGAATTCCTGGTGCCCTGATGGGAGCATTGCTTTTCACGGTAGGTAAGTTCATAATAAGCATATATCTCAGCAAAAGCAGTATTGGTACAATATATGGAACAGCAGGCTCATTGATAATTCTTCTGATCTGGCTTTATTTCTCTTCCCAGATATTCTTTATTGGAGCAGAGATAACAAAAGTCTATGTTTTAGAAAAAGAAAAAAAAGCATGAATTGTTTTTTTTTGGCGCGGCCATCCAAACGGCGCTGCCCCAAAGTACCTTTTGTGTATATTATTTAATCCTACCTAAAAATTCTTTGGAATTTTCAATCCCCAGAACTCAATAAGTTGAG
>CAYMIF010000042.1:0-17246 GCA_964390375.1 uncultured Methanosarcinales archaeon | reverse complement strand
TTATGGGCGTTTGGCCCTGGTTTATTGGTGAGTTCTGGGGATTGCGGATTCGACGGCTCGAATCTGGAATGATTAGCACCACAAACTTTACTTAGCCCATCCACCGAAATATATATATACTATATTGTCAATAAAAATACCTTAGATGGAAAAAAAAACATCTGCAAAAGGGGGAAAGCAAAAAAAACCAGTCCTGCCAGGCACGATACGTGTGCGGACAAAGGACCTTGTTGCTGTCGAGAAGACTGAGAGTTCATGGAAAAAGGCAGATATTGGCTTTCCGGATCTTCTGCATGCTGTCCATCTGTTCAGTTCTCACCATCGCCTCCAGCATCTTGTGGACAAGAAGAATCCCAATTTCTTCAAGGGCCAGCTCTCGCCGGATGGAAGGCCTCAGGGTGCAAGGATTAACATACTGCCAGACGGAACCGTTCTAAACGGCGCTTTCTCGCTTTTTGCAAAGCATCTCAGGTTCCACTCAGAAGATACGGACATGCACTGGGATGTCATGTACCAGAATCCTTCAGGATTCACCTATCTTTACACAAAAGAGAAGATAGAGCAGCACAGGAAGAGAAAGATTCATGTCGTTGATGAGTTCTCTAGGGTCTATCCGGTCCTCAAGCGAAGAGTTCTGCAGAAATTGCGTAAAGAAGACGACATACACCCTATGGCTTTATATACTCTTATGAAGACATACATGCGGGTAGGAAATGATATATATTACAAAGCTTCCGGACACAAGGGGCTGACAACCCTGCAGAAAGATGACATTGAGATTGTTGACAGCAGTCAGGTACAGTTCAGCTACATTGCAAAGGACGGAGTACCTGTAACGCTCTGTGCAAGATTCCCTGATGTATATGTGACAAGGCTGGCAAAGCTTCTTGACACGAAGAAGAAAAGCTCTTTTGTGTTCTCAGACAATGATCATCCTCTTCACGGAAAGGATCTGAAGAGAGCGATAGAGAAGCTATGCGGAAAAGCGTTCTATCCTCACATAATACGCTCATATTACGCAGACATGAAAGTAAAGGAGTTTTTCAGGACCCACAGGAAAGCTACTAAGCAGGATGTCCAGGGCCTTTTGAAGCACATAGCAGAGAAGCTGGGCCACAAGAAGTTCGACAAGAAGAACAACACCTGGGTGGAAAGTCCAAAGGTCACAGTCAATAATTATATCCGGCCTGAGTATGTGCAGAGGCTTCATTCATATTACATGTAAAAAAGAGGTAATGGAATTGTTTGACATACAGTTTTCGAATAGCGAGAATCTCATACATATACTGACCACTATAATGAACTTCGTGCTGATCCTGTTCATCACCTTTCTTTTTGCGCAGATAATAAATAAGCTCCTTACAAATTACTTTAAGAAGAAGACAAGAAGGCTGAAGGTTGATGCCACCCAGTTCTCGGTATTCTCGCGCCTGCTGGTATTTTTCATATATCTGACCGGGATTTTCCTGGCTCTCGGAACACTTCCTCAGTTCAAGACTCTCTCATTGTCTTTTTTTGCCTCGGCAGGAATAATTGCCGCGATTGTTGGTTTTGCCTCCCAGAAGGCTTTCTCGAATATTATCTCTGGAATAGTGATAGCCTCCAATGAACCTTTCCGTGTAGGGGATCTGATAAAGGTCGATAATTTTTGGGGTTTTGTAGAAGACATCACGCTTTGGCACACGATCATAAAGGATTTTGAGAACAGGCGCATCATTTTTCCTAATGCAAAGATTTCTGAAGCGACTGTTGAGAATTACAACATATTCGATAACAGGGTCTGCAAGTTCATAGAATTCAACATAGCATACGACGCCAATGTGGATAAGGCTATTGAGATAATGAAGGAAGAGATTCTGAAGCATCCCAATTTCTATGACAACCGCTCTGAAGAGGAAAAAGCAGAAGGTGTCGAAGCGCTCAAGGTAAAGATGATAGGTTTTCAGGATTCTTCAGTCACTCTGAGGGCCTGGGCATGGACAAAGGATCCAATATCAGCATATTATCTTCAATGGGACATGAACAGGAATATAAAGGCAAGGTTCGAAAAAGAAGGCATCGAGATACCATATCCGCACCGGACGATACTTTATAAAAAAGACATCGATGAACAGCTGGACATGAACAGGTTCCCGGGCTCAGCCCCGAAAAAAAAGAAGAAAAACAGTAAGAAGACTAAGAAAAAGAAAAAAAAGAAATGACTGATCAGTCCAACGGTTCCAGGAAATAGTTCTCTGTCTCGTCATCGTCCAGGTCATAATCATATATTCTTTCCTGTTCATATCCTTGGGCGTAAATGTAGATGTCATACTCGTCCTCTTCCAGCTCGTCGAAGTATGCTCTGCCGTTGGAATTTGTGAACTCTCTTTCATCGTCTCCGTTCTCTACTTCGACCTCTGCATCCTCTATAGGATCGCCGGTATCTGCATCTCTGACAACTATTGTCAGGTCATACTTGTCGTCATCATCATCATCATCATCGTCTTCTCTTTCGTTCTCATAGAGCCTCTGGTAATGCGATGCAAGGTTTGTCTGCGTCCTGACCTCAGATTCAAGATCGTCTACCTCTTCCTCTAGATCATCCACCTCATCCTTCAGCTCTTCATTCTCTGTCTCAAGCCTCTCGGACCTGATCAGGCAGTTGATCTTCTCCATGTCCACCATGCCTGTCTGAGAACTCAATGGATTATATGTTGTCGTGGTCCTGGGCTTGCTGGTCTCTCTAGGTCTGTTTTCTGTCACGACCATGATTACCAGTATTGCTCCAAGAATTATCGCGATGATAAAGAACACGATAAAGATGTCATTCAGTTTCATAGATATCCCCCTCCGTTTTTTTGAATAGACTGTCTTGTCGTAAGTTTTTTTATTATATTAACCTTTCTATTGGCTTATCACTCTTTCGTCACAACAAGGTGATATAAATTAGTGATAGAATTAGGCTGCTGTTTTTATTCTTATCATGGATCACTCTGGTTATCCCTTTTTTTGCCGGTATTTTCTTTGTTCTGAGAGGCGGAGGGTTCATCCAGTATATCATATGCCTAAAAACATTGAAGCTGATTGCCCTAATAAGTCTTTTCTGGGTCTGCTTATCAAGAGATGATGCTTTTATCTTCTCTGTTGCCATCTCTTTTAGCATCTTTTTAAGTTCTTTTGATCTGTATGCTGTCCTGTAATACAATATCAATATGACCTTTCTTATCACCGTTGCTTGCAGCGGTGTAGTGAATTTTTAGGAATTTTTATTTTATTGTTAAAATATCAGCAAGTATCAGTAGAATTCGACCTCATCTGAAAACCCTATGCCTTTCTTCAATTCCACCGGCCTCCAGCTGTCCACTACCAGTTCAGCTCCGAGCCATTCAGAAAGCTCTTTTGGATTTCCGATTGTGGCAGAAAGCGCGATTATCTGGCAGTCGGAAAGAAGCTGCCGGAGGATTGTGATCAGTATCTCCAGTGTCGGCCCTCTGCCTGGGTCATTCAGAAGATGGATCTCGTCTATTATCACCACTGATACATCTTTTAGCCAATGGGTGTGATGCCGGATGAGCGAGTCCAGCTTCTCGCTGGTCGTGATGATAAGGTCATTGTTGCCTAGTCTCTCTGAGGGTTCATCTAGGTCTCCGACAGACACGGTTGTTTTCACGTCTTTGTATCTTGATGAGAAGTCTTTGTATTTCTCCTGCGCAAGAGCTTTCAGGGGCACGATGTAGACAGCCTTTCCGATTCTCTTGTAGATGGAATTCATGGCAGCGATCTCTGCGACAAGGGTCTTTCCTGATGCAGTCGGAGTGCACACAAGCAGGCTTTTTCCGTCGATCAGCCCGGCCTTTATGGCTTTCTCCTGCGCAGGACGAAATTCCTGGATCTCTTTTTTAAGTTTCGTGTAGAGTTTATCATCCACCTGTCGCTTTATTGTCTCGATCTTCATGATTAAATCAAGATTCAAGGATCATTTAAATATCTTGTTCTGTTTTTCTTGTATATTTTCTGATAAGAAACGAGCCGATGAGCATGATTATGACTATTCCGATTGCGATGCTTACAAGCGACCAGTCTGATTTGCCGTCGTCGAGAACAGTCAGCGACAGGCTGGAGCTGCCTTTATAGTCGCACAATGTCTTGTCTGTGCATGCTGATCTTGCCATTACCTCTACATTATAGCTTCCTGGCTTGACTCTTGAGATGTTTGCTGAATATCCTGTCGAATCCCCTACATATTCCATCTCGATTTTCTTGACTGTCTTGTTGTTCAGGTCCTTCAGGTTTGCCAAGACAACTGCTGGCGGGCCGCACAGCTCAAGTCCTGGAATATCGATGTGTCCTGGCAGGAATTTGCTGTTGTATGCAGATTTTACTTTTGCTGTGACCTTTGCAGTCTCATTCTCCATCATCACGTCTTCGCTGAGAGTAGGATAGATCATGAGCCCATCCACTGCATTCTTGTTCTCATAGTATATAGCGCCGAAGATTTTGATGAGCTTTGTCTCATCTGAGGGGGTATAATAGTATCTTCCGCAGTTTTCAGAGCCTTGCGATATGTCGACTATGCCTTTGAGTATCTTTTCAGCTTCTGATCCAGAAGAGACCTCTTCCCCATATCCTATTGAATATATGCAGATGCCCTGGTCCACAAGGCCTTCCACTTTTTTGAATATAGAATCCGGCCTTCCTTCATCCCATGGTATGCCGTCCGACAGGAGTATCACTATCTTCCCTTTTTTCTGTTTGCTTCGTTTCTGGTAGTATTTCTCGACAGTCTCGAATGCAGGGATGTATTTTGTCTCGCCTTGCGAGGCTATCTCCTGGACTTTTGTAAGTGCCACGCTTTTTTCAGCAGCAAATAAGGTATCGATTACAGCCTTGTCCGAGAATGTTATGACACTGACCTTATCTCCTGGATAAAGCATCCGGATCAGGTTTTTTGTAGCATTCCGGACCTGGTCTATGCGGTTCCCTTTATACATGCTGCCGGATTTGTCGATCAGGAGTGTCAGGTCAAGTGAACCATTGTATTTCAGTGTGAATCCGCGCAGTGTTATGTTCTTTTCCCGGTCATAATCGAGCTTTCCTGCCAGCTCGACAGAAAGGTTGTCGAAATATCTGAAAACACCTCCCTTCTCGAAAGTGATATTATAGCTTTCTCCTGGCTTCAGGATTGGGCTTGTGAACATTCCATCATATTTCTTTTCTCCGGAAGTCACAGTATGCGGCTTTTCGCCTTTGTTTACCCATCTCACGATTGTTCCGTCTGATATTGTGATGTTCATCGGAATGAATGCATAGTCAGTTATTGTCACGTCTATTATTGGTTCTGTTGCAAGAGTATTGAGGTAATTATGCACCTCATAGCAGCTGTCTGTCATGCATTTCTTGAAGCCCTTGAAAGGGACTACGATGATATCTCCAAGATACAGCCTTCCCCCAAGAGGGCATTCATTGTTCTGGGGAAGGCTCAGATGCGCTTCGAGATATACGCTGAATTCTCCTACAGCAAGGTCATCCTTGTTTATTGAATATTCATGGCCGTCATATGTCAGCGGGTATTCTTCGAAAATTTCTTCTTCTCCTTTCTTTTTTAGGACCAGCTTCATATTGGCGGCAGGAGAGCAGTAGGTATTTTCATCAAGCGTGAATTCTCCAGGTATTGGTTGGTTGTTGAGGCTTGATGAGAGCCTTGCAGTGACTGATAAGGTCTCTGCGGTTGTGAATTCAAAGGCATTGACCGTTGCATCTATGTTCATCTGGAGTTTTTTTGTGGATGATTCAAGATATACTTTTCCGAGAATGTCAGACAGTTCTTTCATGTTCTTTGGCGCATAGTAATAGCTGCCGCAGCCGATGACATCTCTCGAGATCTTGGCCATCCTCTTGAGGATGATCTCTGCCTCTGACCCTGGTGTGATCTCTTCACCGAATCCTATGGTGTTTATGCAGATGTCATCGCTTACCATCTCCCGTACCTTGTCATATATGGTGTCTGGTTTTCCCGCGTCCCATGGGCTTCCGTCTGAGATGAATATCAGCTGCCAGTTCTTGAACCTGTCGGATTCGAGCATGAATGTCCAATGTGCAGTATTCAGAGGTGGTATGTATTTTGTCGTGAATCCCAGATTTATGCTGTCTATGCTGTTTTTCAGGGTTGTTTCGTTCCTTGTGAATCCCTGTACTAGTTTTGATGAGTTGTCGAATTCTATCAGGGCCATCTTATCGTCTTTTCCGAGCAATGGTATGAGGTTTTTCGAGGCCATCTTTGCGCTCTGAAGCTTATCTTCTTTTTCCATTGATTTGGAATGGTCAAGTATCAGCACGAGGTCCACGCTGCTTTTTGAGTAGGTCTTTGGCTGTATCCTCAGGTACTGGTTCAGTATGTCGCAGGATTTTGTCGTGCATTCCTCCTGATATGCGTTTTCTTCTGTTTCTATCTCCTCCTCATAATGCTGGCAGTTGTACGGTATCCCGAAGCACGTGTCAGAATCAGCAAAACCAAAGCAGCTGCAGCTCATCATCTCTTCTTTCATGGTCCTGGGAAAGAACAGGAGTATCAGAAGCGCTGCTATTAAGATGATGATGAAAGCATTTGTCATCCATTTAGGTAGTTTGAGGTTTTCTTCAAGATGATTCTGGTAGAAATATAGTACGATTATTATCAGCGGAAGCAGAACCAAAAAAACTATCGTGTAGTCTTTTTTGTCTTCTTCAAGGCTTTCTCCCAATTCTTCTGCGATAGGTATGATTGCGAGCTGGTTTTCGCACATCTCCTCAAGTTTCTTGTCAAGTTCATACTCCAGGCTGATTTCTTCATCGACGGTTTCATAGTCCCAGAGGATCATGGGGTCTGATGCTATCACTTTATAGTTAAGGTTCTTGAAATATATCTTGTCGATATGGTAGGCCATGCATTTTGGGATATCGAGATATACCTTCACTTTCTCCATCTTCCTGAGAGGATTGAGTGTTATTCTTCCTTTTGTCTTTTTGTCTTTGTATTCAGATTCGCTTGTCATCTCAAAATTGTTCTGGCTTTCGTTTATCGATTTTACCATGTCTGCGATCTGTTTATTGGTTATCTCATCATACAGTATCTTTGTCTCTATGAGATTGACGTATTCTGCATGTACTCGTTTAGGGAATGTATAGACTATTGTTACTGTCTCCTCTGGCTCGATTTGGTCATAACTGAACTGCAGGTTTGGAGGTCTAATATTGATCAGGTCATATTTTTCATTGACAGAGAAATCCTCATCAGAGTCAGCGATTTTAAGAGGCATCTTTTGTTGTATCTTTACATTCTTCAACGCAACTGGTTTGTTGTTTTGTATTATGAAGTAGACTACTGTGGTCATTCCGGCATTGTTGACCTTCTTGATTATCGATAGGTCTTCTCGCTCTACTATCGATCCCAACAGCTCCATTATGTCGTCTCCCTGAAGCCTTGTTATCTCCTTCTTTTTTCCGAGCTTTCTGCCCAGGCTGGACAGCAGGGAGAAGGAAGAAGGGTCGACAGAAAAATCAACAGATTCTCTCACAGAATCCGCATATCCATAGTTCTTTTCGCATTCTATCTGCAGGATGTTGTCTGTCTGGTCAGTCTCGATGTCAAAATTGTTAGAGTATGTTCTGATCCTGTTGCCTGAATTGAGCTTGTAATAGCATACAGCAGGGATGTTTGTGGTAAAATCGACTTTGATCTCCTTTGAATAATATCTTTGTTTCTTAGGGGTATTGATATTGATCTCAAGCTTTTCTGTCAGTATGTCGTCGTATATAGAATATAGCGCTTCCACTAGTTCAGACGCATTGTCTTTTGCCCTGAAATAACCGCCGCAGTGTGTATTTTTGTATGATATCATGGATATGTTCTTGAGTATGTCCTCTGCCTTGTTCGAAAGGCTGTCTTTGTCGCCGAAACCGACTGTATATATGCAGATGTTGTCAGAAGTCAGTTCATTTATCTTGTGATATATCGCAGGAAGGCCCGCCTTGTCAGTAGGCTCACCGTCAGATATGAATATGACCTTCCATACAAAATGTGAAGATGTCTTTCCGGTCATATAGTTATAATGGATCATGTCAAGGGCAGGGATATATTCTGATGTCGAGCCTGGATCTATCTCCTCTATTACGTCTTTTAGCTTGTCTTTGTCAGTGCTGAAGTCCTGCTCGACCCTTGATGTATTATCGAATGGGATGACTGCCATCCTGTCATCCTCGTAAAGCTCATCGATCAGAAGATATGCAGACTCCTTTGCAAGTCTGAGCCTGTTTCCTTCCATTGACTTTGATTTGTCTATGACAAGTGTGAGATCGATTGAGCCTTTCGGTCTTCCTCCGACAAACATGCTTGGCGGTTCCTTGTATTTGACTTTGCAGCTTCCGGGTATCCCGAAGCATTGTTCTTTTGCTTCAAATCCGATACAGCTGCATTCTCTTGTCCTATCCGGGTAATCGAAATGGATGTCTTTTGGAAAAACCAGCATACCGATTAGAACAGCGAGGATAAAACCCATGATCACGATGATTGTCTTTTTCATTTTCGATCAGCCGGTCTTTGCTCAGCCTCTATTTCCCTCCTTTCTTCTCTTTATGAATCCCGCCATCATGAGTTCGACCTGTTTTCCCCTGACAAGGCCTTCTTCTTCGCACATGGAGGAGAATTCAGAATATATCTCGCTGTCTATAAGGAAATTATATCTGTTCTTGGTCCTCTTCGCCTTCTTCTTTCTCTTCTTATCCTCAGACAAACGCAACACCCAAAAAGCCAAAATCATGTGTATAATTATATATTTATATATATTTATGTGTATTAATTTATAAACCTTTCGGAAAAATCATTTTTTCAGTCAGAAATATTAATAAACCCCTGCATAACCCGTCGTTATATGAAGCTTCCGCGATTAGATATACCAAAAGCAGTTCATCCCAAGACTTCGGCTTTTGACCAGGGCTATCTTGAGGCAGTTCTCCCTCAGTTAGCGCAAGGAGAACTGACATCAGATAAAGATGAGATATACGGGCTCTTTGCCAGGTTTGCTGCAGGGAATCAGGATTGCATGCTGTATATGCCCAGGATGGACGGGCTCTGGATGCCGGGAAATTATGCTTATGAAAACATCAGATTCGATTCAGGACAGGGCAGGATGTCAGGCAGTGCATATCCGGTCACCCACTGGGATGCTTCTGTCCAAAGAGGGCAGAGGACAGATTTCATAGATATTGACACGGATATGGAACCTGTTGCCCGGCCGTATCTTCTGGAAGAAAGGTTGAGAGGTGTCCTGCTTGCCCAGCGCCTCGAGCACAACCCAGAAGCGCATCTGGTCCAGCTTGTTTTAGGAGATACTTATAATCAGAACCAGGTCGAAATGCCCAGGTATTCTCTACTGGGTATAGATAAAAAACAGTAAGCATATTTAGCTGATGGATATTTCTTGCCGTTAATGCCAAGATACTATAACTGTACCCCACATGATTTTGCAAATGCTATATTATCCAAAGGCTAAAAAGCCAGGGAGAATTTTGGGATTGCATACAGAATTCCAGGGCATATCTGTGGGCAATTCCTATATCTATCTTTGGCAAAATCTGGATATACTCGAGGGAAGTTTGTATAAGGATCTTTTGGAAGAAGGGATGGATTTCTTTGCCCTGGACATCCTAAACAGCCATCCAGTAGAAAGGGACCTTGCTGCAAGGGTAGTGATTCAGAAAAGCCCGGACCCATTGCTTCTGCTGATGAAACAGATGAATATTGATTTTTCTCCGACAGATTATCTAGACAAGGACATACTGTCTGGATACGCACAGACATTGACTGCTCTACCTCATAAGCAGAAGGTGATGATTATAGCGCAGAAGATTTGTCTGGAACTGGCAAAAGACACGCAGACCCTCTCAGACATACTTTCAAAGCCGTCTGTTGAGGATTGGGACAGGGTAATCGGTTTCTACAGGACAAGGCAGCCGTTAGCACCAGGGCCTGGATACAGTATAGGCTTGCATTCTTCTATATATTCTCTAATGCATCAGTAATCTTTTTAAAAGCAGGCAGATTTTAACCTTTGGAAGAGATTACTCTCAAGAAGATACTGGTGAAATTTGAATTGGAAGGATCGTTGCTCAGAAGGGACCCGTTAAAAAGGGCGCAGGAGAACAGAAATTCGGATTTGATCAGTGCATTGGAAGCAGACACAAACAACGGAGACACTCTCAGAAAAAGGCTCATGCCTTATGCTTTTCGGCTGATGGGTGGGAATTTTCATGATGCCGAAGACCTTTATCAGGATACTTATCTCAAGATCATGACCTATGCAGACACATACAGGTATGATGTCGAGCCTGCACTGGGGATTGAGGACAAGCGCTTCTACAGGTGGGTATCCAGGATAATGAGAAACACTGCACGGGACATCTACCGCAGAAGAAAACACAGGATACCTACAGAATCAGAATTGTCAACCGATCCAGAAGTGCATCCATTCCAGGATCTCTATCTCAGGCCGCACAAAGGCACGATCTTCGACAGGACTATAGATAATATCTTTGAGACAGAATTAAGCAAAGTTATAGAACGCGGCAGATATCAGGAATTCCGGCTTCATCTGGCAGGAAACACCTATGCAGAGATAGCGATGGTCATGGGCATTCCGATAGGCACAGTAAAGAGCAGGATACACAAGCAACGAAGCCGGATACAGCGATATATACCCTCGGATACAGATTAATCGATTGCAGATCAAAAAAAATCCTCAAGATTTTTAAATAAACCTGGATTCTTTGAGTTCTACAATGCAGGGAATAGATTTTCCTGACAAGAGGTTCATAGGATATCTCGAGAGAAAGGTCAGGAACACGATAAGGAAATACAAGCTGTTTCGCACGGACGAAAAGATTGCTGTAGCTGTATCAGGCGGCAAGGACTCCACAGTTTGCCTCTATATCCTAAAAAAGCTTGGATATGAGCCGGAAGCAGTCACGATAGATCCGCAGATAGGAAAATATACAGAGAAGAACCTCTCAAATATAAGGAAGGTATGTCAAAACCTGAGGATAAGGCTGCATGTACTGGATTTCACCACCGAGGTGGGCTCTCCTCTGCCAAAGATCCTAAGGATCCTTAAAAAGAAAGAAGTAAAGCACTCATCATGCATGGTATGCGGGATAATCAAGCGCTATCTCCTCAACAGGTATTCGCGTTCGATGGGATTCGACTGCCTGGCCACAGGACATAATCTGGATGACGAGGCCCAGGCATTTGTCATGAACATATTCCGAAATGACACTGCATCTGCGCTCAGGCAGGGGCCAGTATCTGGGATTACCAGGTCAATTAGCTTCACAAGAAGGGTCAAGCCGCTTTATCTGATCTCAGAAAAAGAGATTGTCCGCTATTCTAAGCTCAGGAAATTTCCAGTGAACTACAATATCTGTCCTTGTTCAGTCGATGCATACAGGAGAAAATATCTTGATGCGCTCAACAGTTTTGAAAAGGACAATCCTTCCCTGAAATACAACATTATCAAGTTCCACAATGACCTGATAATGCCGCTGAAAAAAATGCAGAAGGACAATGTAAAAATCAACGAATGCGCCATCTGCGGTGAACCTGCAAGCAGGAAGGTCTGTCGTGCCTGCCAGATCCTAAACTTAATAAAAAAGCAAAAGCCAAAAGCATCTTCAGCAAAAAGCAGAAAAATTACTAAGAAGAAAAGATCAAAGATTAATACCAAGAGGAAGATATCAATATGATTAAGAAGAATTTTTTGATGGTGACATACAGCGAGATAGGGCTGAAGCGGGGAAACAGGAAGTTTTTCGAGAACCTCCTGATTCAAAATATTCGCCAGAAGCTAAAGTCGATGCAGGCATCAGTGATCTGGGACTATGGAAGGATTTTAGTCAGGCTGAAAGACGATCAAGATATAAACCCTGCTCAGGAGATTCTCAGTAAGGTTCCAGGAATATCATCTGTCATGCCTGCTATAAGATGCGGTCTTGATCTAAAGGAGCTGAAAAAGTCAGTTATCATCGCAGCGCAGGACAAGGATTTTTCTACTTTCAAGATATCGGCTCACCGCCAGAACAAGAATTTCAGCCACACTTCAGATGAACTCAACAACATACTTGGAAAGCATGTCCAGGATAATTTCAGGAAAAAAGCCAGGATGAAAGATCCTGATTTGGATATCAGGATCACGATAGCAGGAAGAGACTCATTCATATACACCTCAGCCATAGAAGGGATTGGCGGGCTTCCGACAGACAGGAGGCAGAAGATGGTCTGTCTGGTTTCAGGAGGGATAGACAGCCCGGTAGCAGCATATCTTATGATGAAGCGTGGTATAGAGGTCATACTAATCCATTGCCAGAACAAGGGCAGGATGAAGGATTCTGTACAAGACAAGGTCGAGCAGCTGGCAGAGAGGCTCTCTTCTTATCAGCAGAATACTGTTTTGCACATCATACCTTTTGATGATATCCAGAAGAGAATAATCATTGGTGTTGAATCCTCCATGCGGATGCTTATATACAGGAAATTTATGCTTGGGATTGCAGAGCAGATAGCAGATGAGAACAAATCGGATTTCATAGTGCTTGGGGACTCGATATCCCAGGTTGCTTCCCAGACCCTTGAGAATCTTCATGCAACTTACAGCAGTGCAGCAAAAAACATTCTGACTCCTTTGATAGGGATGAACAAGGAGGAGATTGTCCAGACAGCAAAGCAGATTGGAACATATGAGATATCCATACTGCCTTACCCTGACTGTTGCAGCCTTTATCTTCCAAAGCATCCAGAGCTTCGTGCGAGGCCTCAGGAGATTGATTCAATGATGCAGAAGATGTCTTCAGATAACCTGATACATGAAGCGGTAAAAAGGTCACATAAGTTAGTGTACTAGGTGAGGATTCAGGATTTCTTTTTTCTTTTGGACGCTCTTTTTACTTTGTTGTTTTTTGATGGTTTTTTATCTGTGGTTCTCTTTTTATTTTGTTTCTTCCCATCTATTTGACTCTTGCGTTTCTTTTTCGACCGTATCGAAATTCTGTCTTCAGAATCAAGCTCTTCTCCGTGTTTTATATTCTGGATAGTATAGTGAAGCATCTTCTCATCGACATCAGGTAGGCTGTCTTTTGCAGGTTTGTGCTTCTGAATTAAGTAATCCATCCTTTCGTGGTCATAAGGAGAATAGATCTTATGCCTTCCTATGATGATTGAGATGATATAGGGGGATATAAAAGCGAAGACGAATATTATGATTATTGAGTTGGCATCATAGAAAAGCGCTTTGTTGAATTCATCGCTGATGATGTCTGTGAATCTCAGCATTATCTTTATGTCAAAGATTGTCAGGAGTGGTATGAGCACTCCGGCAAAAAGATGATGTTTCCATTCCAGCTGTTCGATGCCCATTATCAGGAAATTGAAAAGAAGTCCGAATATGAGTGCGAAGAGCAATATGAATATCAGCAGATTAGGTCCTTGCAGTATGAAGAAAAAGGGTATGAGGAAGAACGAGCCTATGAAATTTGTAAGAGCGATTACAAGCAGGCTCATCCAGTATACGAACCTGTCAAGATTTTTTTTCATCTCTGAATTCTTGGTTCGTTTCTTTGTCAGGAGGTTCAGTGTATATTCGATATCTTCCTTAGGCCAGCCTCTGTCGACCATGAGTTTGACAAGTTTGTCCATTATAGGTTATCATAGTCGCGGGTATATTTAAAGCTTTTCCTGATATTTCACTTAAGTCCGAACCTGCGCCTGAAATAATGAAAAAGGTTCTCATCCTTGTCTTTTCCCGGAACAATGTTATTTGGTATGTTTCCGGGATTACCTGTATCCAGTCCGCCTTTGATCTGTGGCTTGGCGATTGGCGGAGCATACCTGACAGACAGGAGTTTAGCAGCGATCTGCTTGAAGCTTATGCCTGCACCTCCTTCTGGATGTGTCATGACCAAAGGCATCGCATTTTTCTCCATAGTCGAGATATCGTTGTCATGGGGCACGATGCCCAAAATCCGCTCACCAAGATAGCCTTCGATATTTTCAAGCTTTGTCTCGGAAGCATCTCCCTGGTACTTGTTGACAATCACTCCCAGGATTCTCTTGTTCTGGGCTTTTGCTGATCTGATTGACTTGAGTGTATCTGTAAGAGCTGCACGCTCTGGTGTCGTGATCGGGATAATGTAATCCACAGATCTGATGACTGATTGGTTGATCTGGGTCATGCTCGAGCCCGAGTCTACGACAACGATATCAGAGAGACCGACCAGTTCAGAGAGCGCATAGTTGAGCTTTTTGTCTGAGAATTCGTCCTCATGCGAGAAGTTAAGCGATCCAGGCACAACAAGCAGGCCGGATTCATGCTGGTGTATTGTCTTGCTGATATGGGCTTTTCCTGTCATAGAATCATGTAAAAAGTTCTGTGCAGTATCTATCCCAAGCATTATGCCTAGGTTAGGATTTGTCAGGTCACCGTCTACCAGGATAGTATTCTTTTGAAAATACCTGAATGCATAGGAAAGGTTGATGGCGACAGTTGTCTTGCCCACCCCGCCCTTTGCAGATACGATACCTATCAGATGGGTCATTTTGCATGTCTATTCTTCTTCAGAATAATATGTCTTCTCGATATAATCGATGACTTCCTTTGCCTTCTTGTAATAATCAGTTATGATGTCGATGTTGACTCTGTGTTCCTGTCCTTCAATCTGTACTATCATGGTGACATGTCGTCTGTATTCCTGTTCCTTGTCATATGTTGCTCTGTTTATTGTCCGCAGGAACATGAAGAATTTCAGGCTTTCCTGGATGATCTCATCATCCTTGTAAATTTCAGAGAGTTCTTCACAAAGGATTTTTGGAGCAGTTGGTATATCTTCCATCTTCTTGTCTGCGACAGCTTTTTTGGCAAGTGCCTCGACAAAGAACTCATAGAAGGTGATCATCCTGCCTATTGTGTTCTTCAGGACATCGACAGTCCTTGTATACTTGAGAGTAACATAGATTAGATGGTCCACCCTCAATAGTTCTTTTTTCGCATTTATTATTGATTCAATCACTTTTCATTCTCACCGTTTCTGCTATATTTTTTATAAATGCTTTTGAATCTGACACTATGCTCTTCATCCTGTCTTCAGAGAGCACCTGCATGCCGTAGTTGTCAGAGCATATGACCAGTTTGTCCTGCCGCACAAATTCCATTGGGCTGGAGTCATGTTCACTGACGATATTGTTGACCTCTTTTGCGAGTTTGATATAATTTCTCCTTATCTTATACCTTTTTGATACATCCTTCTCAAGGACATACATAGAGGATTCGAATGTTTTTTCATTAAAATCCTGGATTCTTTTATTATGTCTTTCGAAGTAGAGCAGGCTGCAGATTGCATGTTTTAGCGCCTTATCGACTTTTTTAAGAATCATTAGCAGTAGTTTAGGGTCATTTATAAGTTTATATGTCACATTAAGCATATGGTCGGCAGTTCTTATGTTTTCCAGGGCTTCCTTTTCTGCATGCTCCCATTTCTCCATTTGAAATCTTAGGATATGGCCTACCCTTTAATAAATCTTTTGGTTGGTTTCA
The DNA here is from genome assembly GCA_964390375.1 of uncultured Methanosarcinales archaeon. Taxonomy (GTDB): domain Archaea; phylum Nanobdellota; class Nanobdellia; order Woesearchaeales; family DSVV01; genus CAYMIF01. The sequence continues at coordinate 1,656 of CAYMIF010000042.1, read as the reverse complement.
GAAGACAAAGAAGGGCTGGCTATTATGAAATCCTATCCTACTTCATCAATGTTTCACATCGGTTCCGCCTGGCCACGAGAATATTTACTAATGTAAATATTCTCTCTCATGGCACAGACGGCTAGGATTTCATAATAGCCAAAAGGGCAGAAAAATTAATATACTCCGACTGATTGAAAAATTGTAATAGTTTATTTTGATAAGAGGAATTTTTAGCAGCCAGGGTTTTTTTAAAAAACAGAGATGACCAGACACAATGGAGTTAATCGACACGCACACTTTTTATGGGTCGAATGAGATTTGCGGAATCAACTATACTGTCAGTGTTTTCCATCAACAACAAAAAGCAATCTCACCCCAAGGCAGAGTGAGGTCGATAGCGGTCTCAGTCTCAAAGAGAGTCAATCATGAGATTTCTGAAGTGGTAGTAAACAATCAGGACGTTTTCTGCGGAGCTTATCTTATGGTGCTGCCTTTTGGAGGTGGCGTTCCAGAAGATCATTCGACAACACCTTCTGAGATAGAGCAGATAATAAAAAATGACCATGTTGGTGCTATAAAGGGGCTGAAATTCATAAATGTTATATGCGGACTGGAAAATGACTCAGAACACTTGCTGCCTTATTTTGATATTGCCCAGCGATATAGTCTTCCTTTCATGTTCCATTGCAATTCACAGGGCACAGAATATTGCTCGCCGCAAAAGAATAAAAGGCTTGCATCAAAATTTCCGGGTGTTGATTTCATCCTGGCGCATCTTGGGGGCATGAATGCTGATTATATAGAACAGAATCTGAGGTTGGCTGCGGCTGTTCAGAACATTTATCTGAATACTACCGGTTCTTGTGGAAGGATAAGAAGGGTGTCTCCTGGAGATGCAAGAAAGATTCCAAAAGAGCAGATTGATTATGGTTTCAGACAATATTGGGGGAAATGCATACAGGACGCCATGGATGATCCTTTGGTTGCAAAAAAGCTTCTTTTCGGAACTGACTTCCCATATCTGAAATGGGACAGATATCCTCTTGATATCCTGCAAAACCTGCAGATAGAGCAACTCCAAGACAATGCAAAAACCTTGTTTAGGTTGTGATGATTTATTATGGTCCTAGTCCTTCACCGCATCAACAGTGTCGAACATAGATTTCAGGCCTGTCTTGAGGCTGTCATGGTCACAGATCATATTATGCACATAAGGCCTGATCATCCATTTGGTCTCCTGCTTTGATTTGGTGTTCACGAAGAATATGGTCAGTTTTTTATATTTACAGATGGTCTCCCAGGACTTGATCAGGATATCCAGGTTGGACTTCTTGTTGAGTGTGATTATTGCAACATCTGAATCTTCATCATTCATTTCAGATAAGAGCTCTGTTGTCGTTTTTATGTTTGGTATGGGCCTTCCGATGTGTTTTCTGTCTTTGTATTCTACTTTGACAAGTTCTCCATTGTTATCTATATTGGATATCTTGTTCTGGAATATGTCCTTGTGTTTTATAAATTCAACATACCATTCCGCCAGTTCTTTTACACAGTCAGCCATGTTAGAAAACTAATGACTATACTAGTATATAAATTTAATTATTGGTTTATTTTTGAACCTGAACTAAACCGAATTGTTTGCACAATTGTATCTTGCGAGTGGTACTTTGTATC
>CAYMIF010000041.1:3275-17614 GCA_964390375.1 uncultured Methanosarcinales archaeon | reverse complement strand
GGTGAGTTCTGGGGATTGCGGATTCGACGGCTCGAATCTGGAATAATTAGCACCACAAACTTTACTTAGCCGACCAAAAGAAACATTTAAATACTAAGGAAGTAATTTTGTGATAAGAATGTATTCAAAAAAGGGAGTGAGTCCGCTGATCGCAACAGTCTTGCTGATATCATTTGCTGTAGCTCTTGCGACAGTGATAGTCAATTTGCCGATTTTTGGCCCTTGCGCGAATCTCAATCTTATTGTCAGGGATGATCCGCCGGTATGTTTTGAAGAGAATCATGATCGAATCAACATGATGATTGAAAACAACGGCAAATACAACATAATGGGATTCAAGACAAGTATAATAGGGAGCAAGGAAGTCGAAAACACAAACATTCAGTTCGACCTGCCTAGTCATTCCACAGAAAAGCTGGTACTGCCTTTCAACGAGGAGAATGAATCAGGAATTCCGACCGAGGTCACGTTATGGCCTGTCCTGAACCGTTCAGGTCAGAGTTTCCCGTGTGAAGGGGATGCAGGAAGGATAAGGATGAGTCCGATACCTATTTGTTAGATTTTACTGATTATCATGGATGTCAAAATTTCTTTGGAGAAGTCTGTTGAGGAGAATGCCTCGGTCTTCTTTGATTTAGCAAAAAAGCAAAAAGCAAAATATGAGAAAGCCCAGGAGGCAAAGAAGAAGACTCTGGCAGCATTAAAGAAAGCCCGGTCTGTGTTATCTTTGCAGAAGGAGTCTGAGGATTCTCTTTTAGCTAGGTCAAGGAAGCCTGATTGGTATGAGAAATTCCGCTGGTTCTTCACCTCTGACAGCATGCTTGTCATAGGCGGCCGTGATGCGACGCAGAATGAGATTATAATAAAGAAGCACACTGAGCCTGATGACATAGTATTTCACACAGATATGGCAGGAAGCCCGTTTTTTGTGGTAAAGACAGAAAAGAAGAAGCCTTCTGAGCAGGCTCTCAAGGAAGCAGCATCCGAGACTGCGATATTTTCAAGAGCCTGGAAGCTCGGCCACACGACAGCAGCAGTATTTCATGTCAAGCCTGACCAGGTCACAAAGCAGGCTCAGGCAGGCGAGTATCTGTCCAAGGGCTCCTTCATGATACGGGGAAAGACAACATACATACAGCCCAGAATGGAGCTGGGAATAGCGTTAAAGGACGGACGCATAATCTCTGGCCCGACTCAGGCCATACAAAAGCAGTCAGATAAGGTAATCAGGGTTATACAGGGTTCAGAGAAACCCGGAAGGTTCGCAAAAAAGATAGCAAAGCTGCTTGATTTCCATGACCTAGATGAGATAATCAGGATGCTTCCTTCATCTGGTCTGGCAATAGCTGGATGATTATGCTAATTATAAGCAAAATCCAGGATTGAAGATGTCTAAATACGATGAGATTTGGGATAAGAAAGCAGACAACCTCTTTCGCGCATCATTCCTGAAAAAAGAGATCGCATTATTCGCTGAAAATAAGATCAGAAAAGTGCTTGATTTGGGTTGTGGGGATGGAAGGAATCTCCTGAAGCTCGCGTCGATTGGCTATGAGATGACAGGTCTTGATTATTCTAGGTCAGCAATAGACATGACTCGAAGGAATGCGCAAGCGAAAGGGCTTGATGTGAGTTTGGTAAAGCATGATTTCTATCTTCCTCTGCCATTTGAGGATTCTTCTTTTTGTGCAGTCTATGCATATCAGTCGCTTTGCCATAACAGGCTCGGAAAGATTTTGGATGTATTCAGGGAGATTCACAGGGTATTGAGAAAAGATGGTCTCTTTTCCATAAAAGCCGGGATTGACAGGAAATTTCTAAAGAGAGGGGAATTCTATTATATGTTTCCGCGGCTGACAAGAAAGCTGAAGATGGTTGAGAAAAGGACTTTTCTTCCCATAGACCCAAAAGATCCAGAACTAGGGATAGTCCATTATGAGTTCACCATGAAGAAATTGGTTTTCGAAGTTGAGAAGGCAGGTTTTCTTTTGATTGACAAAAGGAGATTGAAGAGAGGGACGATGGGCATCCTCAATTTCCGGAAAGCCTGAACCTGTATTATATCTCATTCTTATATTCCATATGCACAAAATTTAAAAATCCCTCCTGAATCCAAAAGTCCAATACTGGAGGAGATAAACATGTCAGATGAAATAAACAAGAAGATGACTTTTGGAGAGGTTCTTGAAAAAAAGCCGGCTGCTGCGCCTATAATGGGCAAGTACGGCCTTCATTGCATCGGCTGTCACATTGCAGCGATAGAGTCAGTAGAGGACGGCTGCAGGGCCCACGGACTTTCTGAAAAGGACATGGACAAGATGCTCAAGGAGATCAACGAGCTTGATTGATGATTTCCGCTTTTTCTTTCTTCAAAATCAAAGATGGCAGCTGACCTAAAGGAAAAAAGAAAGATTGCAAAGGCATTGTCGCCTGTCGTCAATGTAGGCAAGAATGGTGCAACTGATTCTGTTATCACCCAGATACAAAAGGCCCTGAGGAAAAGGGACATGATAAAGATAAAGCTTCTCAGGTCAAGTCTCTTGTCTGAGACAAAATCTGCCCTTGCCCAAAGGATAGCTGATTCGGCAGGTGCACAGATCATAAGTCTTGTAGGAAACAAATTGGTCCTGTTCAAGCAGAAAAAATAGCAATTTCTATGATAAAATCTTGCACATTACATCAAATTATAATCTTATTCTCTTGATCTCAGCTATCGCATCATCAAGCATTTTCATTGATTCTGAAGAATTCTGTAGATCCCCTGCCCTGTCTGCAGAAAAGCAGTAAGAGGCGCAGAGTTCAAGCTTTTGGTATTTTACAAATCCGAAAGTAGTCTCTGCAAGATACTTCTTTGTTCCACTCACTTTCTCTCCGCCCACCATGACAAGCACAAGCTTTTTTCCTGCAAGGCTCTCTGACTTGTAGCATGGGTGTGTCCGGTCGATAAAATCTTTCATGATACCTGATACGTTGTCGAAATAATTTGGTGTGCCTATTATGATTACATCAGCCTTCAGCATCTTTTGGATAATCTTCTCCATGTCATCATTGATGATACATCTTGGCGAATGATGGCAAAGCGAGCATCCTTTGCAGTGCTGGATGTCATGGTTCCGGAGAAATAAAAGATCTTTTTCACCTGCAAGAGAATCATGTATCCTTTGCAGCGCAAAATCAGTGTTGCCTTTTCGCGGACTACCGGATATCAGTAGATATTTGGTCATGATGATTGATGGACTGATATTATTTTTATAAATCTTTTCCGCCCCCAGCCGGGGAAACATTGAGTCTGTTCAACGGTTCACGACGATAGTCGGGTAACTATGATTCGAAAAGGGTTCACGACTACAGTCGTGTGAGGATTGGGCTATCATGATTAGCACCACAAACTTTACTTAGCCCCCAAACCAAAAAAATTAAATACTTATAGTTCAAGGTATTAAGCTATATAGGCATCAATCTAAAAAAATGGGGTCAGGACATTGGTAGAGGTCGACATAGGAATAACAAAAGAGAAGCTGGAGGAATATGGTTTCAAGCCAGAGATACAGGAATTGGCAAGGGATGTTATTGGGACTTCTCAGAGGGGCCCGACCGGCTTTCCAAAACCGGTCTGGCACTATCGGGCGATTCTCGAAGAGCCCAACAGGTCCATTGAGGATGTATATTTCTGGATACTTGAGCATTTTCGCTCCAGCCAGGGATATTCTGATTACGTCAAGATCTCTGACATCTATTCAGCGGCGGAGCAGTCTTCATTCTTCGGCAGCATCCAGCAGAGGATAGGGCTTCAGCAGGACAAGGTGTCCCAGTTCCTGGCAACAATCGGAAAGATGGTAAAAGAGCTTTTCCAGCTTGTCCGTGAGCTGAGGATACTGGACGAAAGGCTTGGATATTACAAGGACTCCATGGATCCCAACAGTTCCTCCATGGAGAGTGCAGATATTACTCTCAAGAGCATCTGGGTTGATCTGGTCGAACAGGCTGGAAAGAACCCTGCATCTGTCTACGGTCTGGCAAAAGAGCTGGGATTTACCCCTCTGCCGGATCTTTTCTATTCTACTCATCCCATAACACCAAAGGATGTCGATTCGAAGGTCGACAACATGAAGGAGTTCAACACAAAGCTTCGGGAGGTCCTAAAAAGAAAGCTTCGACAGTATATAGAATGGAGAAACTCTACATTCGACGAAGTCAAGAACAGGAGGATTTTCACTGTTAAGTATCTGCGTCAGCATTTTGACATCATCAGGATGTACATGAACTGGGTAAAGCCCTATCTGCGTAATATCCGCAGGATGCAGATGGGTGACCGTTCCAAGAGTCCTGATCTCATATCTGCTTTTGAGGGCAGCATGGTGGAGCTTGAGTTCCTGGCAAAGAAATTTCCCAGGACAGGAGGCGAATCCGCCCTCATGAAATACAACAAGGAGTTCTATTCTGTCGTGATTGTCCATTTTGCATACAGGACCATACCTCAGATGAACTATCATACAGAGTATCAGCGTGGTCCTCTTCATGTGGGTCAGGTGGATCTTCAGCTCAGGGCGTACGCTTGGAAGCAAAAGACAATCGACAAGTACATTGAGATGAGACAGAGCGATGACATCGAACTGATTGCAGCTATTGACGGCTCAGTCAAGGCTGCTATGGAATCATTGGGTGACGAGCTTGAGAGGTATCTAAGAGAGGCAGGTGAAGACATAAAGTTCAAGAAACAGGATGAAGAGCCAAAGAAGCCCAAAGGGCCGTCTCTTCTTGAGCCTTTCTCAGCTGTAGGCAAGGGTTTTGGTGATATCGGGAAACTTTTTATAAAATCTCCTCTTTCTGCGTTCAAGTCCGATAGTTTGTCTCATGCCGAGGAGCAGGAGAAGAAGCTTGCTGCAGGTTCATCAAAGGCAGCTATATGGCAGACCTACAAGAACTTCAAGAAGATGGTAAGGATGCTTGCCTGGTGAAGTTTGATTACCTTTGACAATGGCCCCTCTAAACAAGAAAGATCTTTCAAAGCTTCGTCCAGAAGAGAGGCTCAAGAAGCTCAAGGAGCTGGAGGACCAGCATAAGAAGGAGATTGAAGAGGTCAAAAAACTGATCTCTCGCTCAAAAAAGGAGCTTGTTGAGATAGAGCAGGAGGAAGAGAGGGAATATGAAGAGCCGGAACAGGAATTTGAGGGCCTAGCACAAAGGATACTGCCGGATGAGGAATCAGGTCTTGAGAACATTGCCAGGACCCAAGACCTTGCTCCTCAGGATGAGGAGGACATGGCCAGTATATATCATCAGCTGGTCACATTGGAAGAGGAAGGCAGCGATGACTACGGGAACATGGCCCAGGCTCTTGAGCTGTATCAGCGTATAAACGAGATAGGTGATACAGCAGACCAGTACAATAACAGGACAGAGGCAATGAAAGAGATCGCTCAGGGCTCAAAAAGGATAATAAAGCAGCTCATGGGCAGCTATCAAGCAAAACAGGATTATTCTCCTTGAGAGATCTGAAGGATGCGGTCCAGTTTCATTTTAAGATCTTTTATGTCTTTATAGTATATTATTTCATTGACAGCAGGGCAACCCTTTACAAGTCCAGACACTTTGCTTCCTTCTGCTGCCACGATTATTATTTCTTTTCCATGTGATGCAGCATCCCTGATTTCCATTCCCTGGCCAGTAGATGGTCTGCTGAGCTCTCCGATAATTAAGTCTGCTTCCCTGATCTTATCAAAGGCACGTTGGTATCTTTGCTGGTCTGTCCCCTTGAATTCAGCAGTATCTATAGGCGAGCTTACTTTTGTATTCTCATCCTGGCATGAATCCTTGATTGACTGATATAGTTCTCTGTCTTTTTCATCTGCAGGTAATGCTCCGAGGATCAGTATATTTTTCATGTCTTATGTTAAATAGGTTCACAATTTAAAAAATTTCTGATTATTTTTCAGGGCACCGGCAAAGTCTGTTGAGGCGAAACCGGAAAGCTTTAAGCTCACTTATTTAAAAAAGACAGTCGTGCGAGGATTGGCCGTGATTTACAGCACGACAAACTTGACTAAGCCAAAAATCAATAAAATTTATATACTAATATATCTTATCCTATACTGAAGATGGCGGAATTCATCTCTGATTATACAGGACCTATGGATAATGACTATTATGTGAATGCTTCAGGTATTATGGGTAATTATCAGAGTCCTAACCTCTCTCCTCAGCAGGAGATAAACGAGAATATAATCGGTATACAGGAGATGGGTGCATCTGTCCCTGAAGGAAGGCAGTTCGGCTCATTCATCCAGACCATGCAGAACATGATCAGAAAGGGTGTCTCCAAGGTAGAGCTTGCCACGAACATGGGCGGCGGCCATGAGAATGTCGGTGCAGAGGCATACGGCCAGGACGCAAGAAGGGCGCTGCGAGAGCTCTCAAAGGCCAATAATGTGGACATTATATCTATACACTCTCCAAGCAATATAGGGAACATGTCAGGATACAATCCACAGGAGCGTGGGTTCAATGATGAGCATCGTAAGATGCAGCTGGAAGAGGTCAAGAAGGCTATCGAGTTCGCAGCTGACACTGGAGGCGGAGCAGTGGTTGTCCACACAGGAGAATATCAAAGAGAGATGGGAGAGCAGGAATGGGCAAAGGAAAAGGACGGTTCATACAGGTTCCTGCATTATACAGAAGAGCCGGGCAGGGCAGTCAAGTACATGGTCGATGATCGCAATGGAAAGCTCATGACTGAGGTTCGAAAGAACCAGATCGTGCGTGAGCCGAAATTCAAGACAGCCTGGGATCCTGTTCAGAAAAGAGAGCGTTGGATTGACAAGGACGGCAAATTCCTGGATGAGAACAACCTTGACCATCTTTTCCAGCGTGTGCCTGTCTGGGACCAGGGAAATACACGGTTCGAGACCAGCACTCTGACATGGGATGATTTCGAGAAAAGGGCAGAGGTCTGGAACAGGTTCTACAAGAAGCCCGGACAGCGTGAGATGACTCCAGAGGATATGTTCATCCGTTCGCAGATGGAGACAAGAATCCTTCAGGCAAGGGGTTCATCATTGTTCTATGGTAGGGATTATGATAAATACAAGCAGTCTCGTGACGAGCTCATGAAAAAGAAGGAGGAATGGCAAAAATTTGAGGATCAGCTTTCGCCTGAGCAGATAGAGAAGCTGAAGCGTGATGATCACTCATTGCGTATGTATGCATCAGAAGCAGGAGAGTTCCTGGACAACGAGAAGGTCCGTCCGACAGAGCTAATCCAGAGAAGGATAGACAAGCTAAACCTTGACATGAAGCACATCCACGAGGCATCTGCTTCAGCTGATGCAAACGCAGACGAGACCCAGGTGACGATGGAGCACATTGTCCCGGTTGAGAACTATGCGCAGAAGCAGACATCCAGGTCATATGCTGAGGCAGGCATATATGCGATGCAGACAAGCCATAAGAATCCTCATATCAAGAGGGACATCTATGTGGCGCCTGAAAACATCTTCCCTGAGATGGGATACGGAAGCCATCCTGACGAATTGATTGATCTGGTCAAGAAAGCCAGAAAGGAGATGGTCGATCTGATGACAAAGAAGAAGATACCGGACAGATACGAGATCAGGGATCACGACGGCAATCTCAAGATGGTTGATAACCCTTATTTTAATCCCACCCTGTCTGAGGACAAGGCCAAGCAGGTTGCAGAAAAGCACATCAAGGCCACATTCGATACCCAGCATCTGGGCATGTGGTGGAAGCATTTCCAGCCAAAGCCTGGCGAGACACCTGACCAGACCAAGAAACGCTTTGACAAATGGTACGTCAATCAGGTTGAGAAGATGGCAAAGGAAAACATCATCGGCCACATCCATGCTGTGGACGCCATGGGTGCTGGCCATCATCATCTTCCCATAGGTCAGGGTAACATACCTGTTCGAAAAGCTTTGGAGCTGCTCAAGAAAAAGGGATACAAGGGCACTATGATATCAGAGGGCTATGGAGAGGACGCGACCCTGGGCCAGGGAAGGCAGGTCATGGAGACATGGAAAGGTCTGGGCTCTTCGATATCCACAGGATATGGTGCAGGCATGGGAGCCCCCATGAGATGGGGTGATGTCCATAATTCATATTTTGGCCACACCCGTCCGCCTTATTTCATATTCGGGGCATACTCTCCGAGCAATGACTGGCAGCTCTGGACTCAGGTTCCTCTTGAATGATCCGGATACTGGTTTTTTCCTGGTTCTCACTGGATTTTTCCGCAAAACTCACAGAAAAATATTTAAATCTGTCATCAATCATCAATTAATATGCACAGGAAGTTCCACAGGATAAAGGAGAGATATGATGATTTCGAGCGCAGTCTTCTTCGCAAGGGAAGCCTGGTTGCCAAGGACACAGACATTGGTTATTGGTCTGTCTCTCATCTTCCTTCAGCTTTCGATTTTTTCTCCAGGTTCAACATAAAATACTATAACTCTTTCATCGACCTTGGTTCTGGTGACGGAAGGATAACGCTTCTGGCATCACTCTTTGGCCTCAACTCTTTCGGGATAGAATTTGATCAGAAGTTGTTGAATGAGTCTATCCAGATAAAAAACAAGCTCGCCCTGGATGAGTTTCGCAATGTGACATTCATAAACGATGATTTTGACGGAATGGACATCTCTGCATTTGACCTGGTCTTCATAAATCCTGACAAACCTTTCTACAGGGGCCTAGAAGAGAAGCTAAGAAAGGAGCTGACAGGCAAATTGATTGTCATGAGCTGGGAATTTCGGCCTCAGAGATTAAAAAAGGTTCATGAGGAGATAATCTACGGTGAAAAGTTCAGTGTCTATGAGAACCCGCTGGGTTGATATGGCTGTTAACTGATATTTTTTCTGTCGGATTTAAGTGTCTTCATTTTTCTGTGCAGTGTCTCGAAACGAAGTCCTATGGCTTTTGCAGTCCGCGAGATATTCCTGCCATGTTCCTGCAATGCTTTCTCGATATATCTTCTTTCGAATATCTTTTCAGCTTCTGCTAAAGGGATTATCTGAAGCGGTAGATTCTTCAAGATGTCTTCTGAGAATCTGCCTACTTTTGAGTACATCTTCTTGAGTTTTTTTGGATGAATGATATTTTTGTAGTCATCAAGCACATGTCCGACAGTTACATTCATCGTGCTCAGTGAGAGTGAATAAGGTTTGATCAGCTCTTTTTTGATCTTCTTTACGTTTATGGAAAAATCAGAGATCATCCTGTGAAGGCTTCTTCTGCTGATTCCGAGTAGCCGCGCAACTTCAGATATATTGCCGAGATTCAGCAGCAGCACCTTTATTAGGTAATCTCGTTTGAATCTTTTTTTTGCTTCTTTGAATCTCGCACTGTAGTCGATATTGATGTCCTCGAGTATATTCGTGCTGAGCTTGGACGTGATATCGTCACCGATCTTCCCGAAGCTTACGCCCAAAATCTCTTCGGTCCTCTTGTCTATATTAGGCCGAATCTTGTCCTTGATTACCTTCTCCAGGTTCTTCATATGGCACAAAAAGCGAAATGGCTTTAAATAACTTGTTGTATTTTGCCTTAGTCAGAATCAAGATGATGGTCATCTTCATTTCCAATAGTTTTTAAAAGCCAGTTCATTGCTGCCTTCTCATGTCATGATTTTTTACTCCCTCTGAAATAGTGATAAAGATTTAAATACCTTTATTGCACAATCATTCTTATATGGCTTTAGATCCAGTAAAGAAGGATTCTCCGACAAAGAAGAAATACCCTGACAACGAGGTTCAGCTTGCCTATGATTTTGCACAGAAGGTATGGAAGGAGTTCAACAAGCTGCTTAAGGCAGTGGTATTGTTCGGGTCCCGTGTGAGTTCTACAAAAGTCCAGAAGGAAAGCGATATAGACGTTCTTCTGGTGATTGACGATGTCTCGTTCCATCTTTCAAAGGAGCTTTTGGAGAAATACAGGATAATCGTGGAAAAGACAGTCCTCGAGACCTCCAAGAGGATACATGTGACAACCATGAATTTCACATCGTTCTGGGAATATTCAAGAGTCGGCGACCCTCTTGCTATAAACATACTAAGAGAGGGAGTCGCGATGATAGATACTGGCTTTTTTTATCCTATGCAGATGCTATTGTATCAGGGAAGGATCAGGCCGACCAAGGAATCCATCCTGGCCTATTACTCAAGAGCGCCTCAGGCGATAGCCAACAGCAAATGGCACATTGTACAGGCGACCCTTGATCTCTATTGGGCAGGGATTGACGCAGCCCATGCAGCTCTCATGACAGTAGGACAGATCCCTCCAGCACCGAGTGAGGTTGCAAAGATGATGGAAAAGCACTTGGTCGAGGAGCATAAAATACCGAAAAAGCATGTCAAGACCATGGATTTCCTCTACCACACCTCAAGAAGGATTCTCCATCACACCATAAAAGAGGTCGATGGAAAGGACTATGACACTTATCTTCACCATACCTACGAGATGGTCAAGGATCTCAAGCACTTCATAAAGATACATTCCAAGAAATAATATTGTGTTCTTTGATAGGTCTGTTCTGCGCTCCGGCTGAATCCAATAAATGCGTCTGTGCCTAGGGTGGGAAGATTTATGCAGTAAAGCTTCCCGTGGCCAGGCGAAGCTTGCGCAGCAAGCGGAGTAGTATTTATTGGATAAAGCCCTGCGCTCCAAAACCTTTATAATCTCTAGAAAAAATCCGGTTCTTAATGCCTTTTGATAACGAGAAGAGATGCTTCTTAAGAAAGCTCGACAAGAGCAGGAAAGGTGCGATCGACACACCAGTGCAGAAGCTTATATCTCTAATAAATTCCTTCGATGATTATTATACGACCAGTTCATGTTCAGGGAGGATAACCCTGATGACTGCACCGCCGCCTAAGAAAAAGTACGAGGCAGTCTGGCTCTACACGACTCATGGCAGGCCGGATAAGGAAAAGATAAGAAAAAGCCTAAAAGATCTTCCAAAAGCTCAAGTCTGGCTCAAGATGGAATCATTCATCCTGCATCTTCGTGCATCCTGTCTTCCTGCAGCAGAGATTGTCCTTGCAGCAGCAAAAAAAGCAGGCTTCAAGCATACTGGGATAATATCGACAAAAAGCAAGATAATCCTTGAGATTTTCGGCGCAGACAGGCTGGACGTGCCGATAGCAGACAACGGCAGACTTCTGGTTGCCAGTGATTATCTTGATTATATCATTGAGCAGGCTGAAAGGAAACTGCAGGAGAATCTGTCAAGGATAAGAAAATTTGAATCTATTTTAAAAGAATCTTTAGAAAATAATTGATTTTTGCTAAAAAAATTAAGTCAAAAAAAAGAAAAATTCAGGCTCCAAAAGGAACCTTGTTCTGCTTTCACTTCTTCATGATGATTGAGAACATCCAGATTGCGACGATTATCAGAATAATCAGCAGCAACGCGAGGAATGCGACAAACCATATTGAGGTCTCATCTCCATCCTCATCATCTGTATCCTCGATTGTCGAAGTTGGCTCAGGTGTAGGCACGACTACCTGTCCGTCCGGTGTCTGTGTCGGAGTCGGAGTAGGTGTTGCTGTCGGGGTAGGCGTTGGAGTTGGTGTTGGTGTGTCCTCTACACAGTCCTGTACATTGAGCTGTACATCTTCGATGACTGATTCATCCCGATCATCATAATAAGCCCTGATTTCGATAGGATATGTTCCCTCATCGACATCATCATCGACCCTGTATGAGAACCTTCTGTTCCATTCAGTGTCATCGTCGTCATAGTCTCCTGATTCGATCTCAAAGAACTCAGTGTCATCAATCTCCAGTTCTCCTGAGCGGTCGATTATTGAAAGCTCTATATCTTCATCCCTTCCGCCCAGGTTCTTGACCTCTACGTCGATTGTGAAGAATCTTGTGCATGATATTGATGATGGAGAAACTACAGATCTGGTAATCTCGACATCATGGTCCAGCTTCTCGACATCTACATCCACAACATAGTTTATTTCGTACCTTGTTCCGTCCTCGTCTCTTCCTTCGATATCAAGTTCAAGGTCATAGGTATCTTCGTCCGCTTCAATAGGGATGTCGAAAGTGAGTGTGACTGTATCATCCTCTTCAGGGTCAAGATCATTTGCATCTTCGCATTCTTCCTGTTCATCCTCATCTCCTATATCCTCGAGTGTTCCGCAGATTTCGATCCTGTCGATCTCGTTGTCGAAATCATCCTCGTTCCAGATGTTTGTGACTTCGATTTCGATGGTCATTGTGCTGCCAGGAACGACTTCGGTTATTTCCTGTATGTTATCTTCGTCGAAATTCTCATCCTCGCAGCTTTCTGGGTTGCAGTCTACGCTAAGATCGGTTATCTGAAGCATTGATGAAGGAAGCACTGTAAGTGTGAATGAAGCCTGCACAGTGACTGTTCCGTCATTGACACTCACGACAACATTCTCATCGCCCTCGTCCTCTTCAGCAGGAGTCCAGCTGAGAAGTCCAGTGGATGGATTGACATTCATTCCATCTGGTGCAGTCACAAGTGCATATGTCAGGGTGTTTCCGTCAGGATCGCTTGCCTGAAGGTTGAATGTGTATTCGTTATCAACCCTGGCTCTCAGCTCTTCGTCTTCAGTAGGTATCTCTGTGAATGCTGGAGGCCTGTTGTCGATTGCCTGTATTGCGAAGGACAGGGTATCTTCATCATCTCCATCAGAGGCGATAACAGTAACAGGATAGCTTCCTGTTGTGGATGGCACATATGAGATCTCGCCTGTATCAGAATCGATTGTCATGCCCGAAGGCGCACCAGTATCCAGACTGAATGTTATGGTATCATCTGCATCCTGATCCACTGCATCTATATCGAATGACCACACCTGATCAATGACAGCATTGAGCTGGTTTCCGACAGGATATGTGGTTATTTCTGGCTCTCTGTTTACATCATTCACTGTTATTGTGATTGTCACGTTCTCTTCTTCTGATCCGTCATTCGAGACACTGAACCAGATATCTCTTGTTCCAGCATCATCATATGATGGCGTCCAGGTGTATGTTGCAGAGGTGTCGTTGTTCTTGGTCAGTGTTCCTGTACCATTAGTTTCAAATATACTGTCTCCAGTGAGTTCGCCTGAAGCAGTCAGGTCGATTGTCAGCTGGACATTCTCATTTACAACCTGATCAGTAGGGTCTGGGTCAAATACTACTGCATTGACGCAGAAACTTGCCATGACCATGATTGCAAATATCATCAATAGCTTCTTCATTTTCTAAAAACCCCCGTTATTTTTTTAAGAGTTAGCAAAAAAACTAACTATAGTTTGGTTTTCATTGTGCAGTGACGCTGATTATATTTAAAGTTTTCTATTTTATTACTATTGTTGAATAGATAAAAATTTAAATTCTCGCAATAGCTGGTTTTTATTCCAAACATTTAAATATTACAGCCTATTACCCTGGCTTAATTAAGCACTGATTTTAGATAGACCTATGAATGTAGAGAGTGAATGACGATGGGAAGAATAAAGACTCAGAAAGTAAAAAGGATAACAATGAAGTTATATGATGAACATGCAGATGAATTCCAGACTGGTTTTCAGGAGAACAAGAAGATCGTTGAGAATTTCATAGATTCTCCGTCGAAGAAACTCAGGAATCTCATCGCAGGATACATAACCCGGTTGAAAACAGCATCGATTTGACTGGTTTCATGCTCAACACCTAGCGAGGATGAAAGACAATGACTGAAGACAACTCGATATTTGTCGGCCAAAAGCCGTTCATGAACTACGTGACAAGTGTTGTGATGCAGTTTACGACAAAGAACGCAAAAGAAGTGATAATAAAGGCAAGGGGAAAGTTCATATCCCGTGCAGTTGACGTCGCTGAGGTTGCTTCTAAGAGGTTTATGAAGGACCAGATAATGTTGAAAGACATATCTATTGGCAGCGAAGAGTTCCAGAACAAGGAAGGCAAAGACGTCCGTGTAAGCACCATTGAGATTGTGCTGAAGAAGAAATAAGATATCGTTTTTTTGTGGTTTTCCATACGATAAGAATTCTTAGAGATTAATTTTCAGACCTGGTATAGAATTTTTTACAATAGATTTATAAATATGTTCTAATCGCAGGATTTTCATTGGGCCTATAGTATAATGGATAGTACAACCGGCTTCGGACCGGTTAATCGGGGTTCGAAATTGATTATATCAACGAAAGTCCTCGTAGGCCCATGTTTCCTTATCCGTACAACTTGCCTCAGGCAATGTTGTACTAGTTTTCGTCCGCCAGCCGGCGAAAGGGCTGTCGCGGGTTCGAAATTGATTATATCAACGAAAGTCCTCGTAGGCCCATGTTTCCTTATC
>CAYMIF010000041.1:0-3175 GCA_964390375.1 uncultured Methanosarcinales archaeon | reverse complement strand
CTGTCGCGGGTTCGAAATTGATTATATCAACGAAAGTCCTCGTAGGCCCATGTTTTACTTAATAAAAAAGGAGAATTTGAAACTTGAAAGGAAGATCAACAAAAGACCTTGGGTATTTTTTCAGGAGCAAGGGTTTTTTGGTAGGAATGATAATTATCTTGACCATAGTGATAGTGATTCTATTGTACTTGATTTCAATGCCCGATTCAACGCTTCAGGCAGCGCCTTCTGCAGATGGATATGATTACAATTTCTCGACTCCCAGAAAAACACTGGAATCAGTCATACATGCTGCAGATCATTATGATCTGGAGTATTTCAGGAAGGGGTTCAACAGGCCGCTTTCAGAAAATCCCATCGAGCTGCTCTATATCTTCAGTAGGATGTCTGCTGCAGAGGAGATAGAATTTATAATAGACGAAAATGACGCAGCGGTTAGATTGTCATATGATTTATCGCCTAGGGAGATCAGGCAGCCGACTATAACTCTTGTTGAATTTGAAAAAGTAGGGGATATTTGGAAAATTATACCAGAAAATCTTATTTATAGGCTGGAAAAGAACAATAGGATTAAAAATAAGGTTGTTCCAAGAAGGAGTTTTATCTCTCTAGGGGAAAACACCACAGAGGTGATGCTGTCCATACCTGTTGTCTTCAATGAATCCGTTACAATATACGAGAAGGTTCCAAAAGATGTAGCAAAGGATATATCTGAACTGGAGATTGGGTTCCCTTTTGAGGTTGTCGAATCTGACCCTCAATTCTCATATTCTCTGACTCCGGTTTCTTTGGATTCAGCTGACATCCAAAAAGAGGATCATGGTGTCTTGCATGAGTTTGCAGAGATTGGGGGCTCCATTCTTTTATTGGTGATTCATCCGCCAGGCCCGATGATTTCAAAGGCAATGATAAAGGAATGGATGGTGGATCCAGGTGCAGCGATTAAAAAATATAATGAGATTGATAAAATCTTCATGATACCTGTGCCTGACAGCATCACCCCAGGTTCTGATGAGATATCTCTTAGTTATGTGATTGATAAGGACATTGGGTTGGTTGAAGGCCAGGCTACCGCATTCTCCTATGTATCCACTCTTTCCAACAATTACGAGCCAGCCGACTTTCAGATGGACTGTACAAAGGATTCCCAATGCCTGGGAGATCTTGTCTGCTTGGATGAAATCTGTGTATGTAAAGATGATGATCTCTATTCATCTGGTTCCTGTATACCAAAGGATATGGTGATGACCCTGGCCGAAGAAACGATTGATGATTATCAATATGACATGGTTGAAAGGGAAGAGATAGATGATGTGAAAGAATCTGCTAAAAGCTACTTTCCGATTGAGATGCCTTCTTTGGATATTGATGACAATAAGGACTGTGGCTTATGCAGATGTGGTCTCTACATGACTCCTGTTTTAGTATGGAATAGTCATTTCCGAGAAGTAGAGGATGAGACAGTTGAGTTCACCCTGGATACAGCATCACTGATAGAAGAAGACAGGATGAAATCAGGATGCGAAGACCTTATCGTTTCTGATTCCGCAGGATCGATTGTGTCATATTGGATAGAGCAGGGTTGTGGAACAGAACATACGATAATCCACGCTAAGGTTCCTGTCATTGAGCCAGGAGAAAATAATTTCCTGATGGTGACCTATGGTGATCATTCAACACCATCCGGCAGCGACCCGGGCGATCTCTTCATTTTCTTCGAGGACTTTGAGAATGAGATTTCGGCCTGGACGCTCGGAGACCGATATTTTGTGGTTCCTGAGCAGGACGATGATGCTCTTGTGATCTCGGGAAGAGGTACTCAAGGCACTTATTCTTATTGGAAGAGCTGGAGTTATGCTCACACAGATTATTTGGTAAGTTCTGATCAGGGCTTCAGGCTGACCGCAAAAGCAGATGTAGCTGATGCTGATTGGTCAGAATTTTTCACTGGTTTGAGAGTTGATGACAAAAATGCGTTCATTTACGGAATACACTATGACCCTCGTGGTCCAAGGGAGGCTTTGGAAGTTATAATCTCAAGGGATCTTTCTCTTGGCAGAAACGGTCCTGTCGGAATAGGTCCTGCAAGGTCAGTTATACTGAACTCATCTGGATACGGCGAGCACAGGCTTCAATCGACCTTCTCGCCAGGAAACGCGAAAGTCTCGGTCTATATGGACGGAACTGGCTATGGATCCTGGGACCTGGGATGGGATGATGATAATCTTTCTCTATACCTTGGTGCGAACGCAAGGAGCGACGGAAACCTGATAGATGTCTCTTTTGAATACATTTTTCTTTCTGATTTTCTCAGTTCAGCAATGGTAATACCGAGCGATGCAGATTATGTCTGTGATGGTTCTGGAAGATATGTCTGCGATCAGCAAGAACCCTGTAATATATGATGAGCTGATTTTATTATTGCTATGACTGAAGGATTCGCCGGTTTGTATCCAGAATGCTCTTAAGAAAATTCCTCTGGAAGAATGTGAAATCTTCTGCTGACAATTCATCGGTCTTTTTCCATATTACTTCTTCAGACTCAAAATCAAGCTCTCCTGATTTTTCTTCAGAAATCCTTTTTACCTTGTAATAGAGATTGATACGCTGCCACTTCTTTTTCATGTCAGGGTCATTGAACAATTGCGTATCGACATGGATTGGCTGAGGTTCAGCTTCAACTAAGTAGCCTGTCTCTTCTAAAAATTCCCTTGCAATAGATTCAGTAAGCTCTTCGCCAAGTTCAACCGCTCCTCCTGGCAGGCTGTATCTCTCATCCCAAATAGGTTTTATGAAAAGGAGCTTTCCTTCCTCTATCAACATGCCGTATACAGCTGGCCTGAACCCATAGTTTTCAGGAGATGTTACTTCTTGTCCTTTGACATTATAAAATTTCATATCAGGAACCATCATTTTAGAACAATATAAATACTTTTCGGGCTAATATGAAATCCTATGCGTCTGTGCCACGAGAGAGAATATTCATGTTATACTGAGAACAGAATGTTCTCCGGATTGAGAATCTTTAATTCTCAATAAATATTATCGTGGTCTGGCGTAGTTTTTACACAGTAAAAAACGTAGTGCCACTGGGTTTCATAATAGCCTCCAAAATAGGCATTGTCCCAAAAGTCATAGATTAGTATATGAATTTTTTTCCAATTTTTATTTAATT
>CAYMIF010000040.1:0-18352 GCA_964390375.1 uncultured Methanosarcinales archaeon | reverse complement strand
CACCGGTTTGGGAATTCATTCCCAAAAGCGTAGGACCAGATGGAGTTTTCACGAACTAAAAACGCAATAGGATTTAATAATATACACAAACGGTACTTTCGGGACAGCGCCTAATATTTGCTTCTATGTGATAAGTCATGGAGGCTAATATTGTACAAAGATTTAAATATCAATTCCATTTCGAAAAAGGTATCATCGAGGTGTTATGTGTGAAAAATCAAGGATTCAAAAGATTTGGTTTGTCTCTGATAGTCCTTTTGGTATTCATCTCATCAGTATCTTATGTCATAGCCCAGGAACCGGTAAGCACCGCTGATGACCGCGTGACTGTTTTTATGTTCTATCGTGAAGGCTGTCCGCATTGTGAAGAGCAGAAGCCGGACCTAAAGAAGCTCGAACAGGGCTATCCATGGATAAGGGTCTATTATATAAACGCAGTTATTGAAAAAGACAGGTTCAAGAGGATGGCAGACCTATACAATGTCTCGACATCGGCAGTACCCATGACTTTCATCGGCGATGAAGCCTATGTTGGCTATACAAGGGAAAACGGTTCTCTGGAAAGGTTGAACAACGCATATATTGGATACAAAAACGAGATACTCAATGCCATAATCAAACGAAAGCAGGAACTCGGGATAACCTATGACCCGGATCTTACAGCCTCAGATCTATACGAATATATTGATACAGAGATAAAGGATTACAGTCTTTTGCATCAGATCCTTTTCGCAATATTCGTGCTATACATTCTGAGTCTACTGGTATTTTACAGGAATGTCAAGAATGACCAAAAATTCAGAAGATATTGGATAGGCGGGCTCCTGTTCTTTGCGATAATCGCTTTTTTCATCCTCATAATGACAGTTCCAAGCAGCACAATCACGAATTTTGCTTACAGGTTTCCATTTCCGCTTTTTGTGTTCATAATCGCTCTTGCTGATGGATTTAACCCATGCGCATTCACTGTTCTGGTAATACTTCTCTCGCTTTTGACTTATACAAAAAATAAGCGCACGATGAGTTATATCGGTTCAATATTCATAATAACCTCAGCAGTCATGTATTTCATATTCATAATGGCGATGATCATGCTCACCACATTTGCGATAGATAAATGGGGCAGAGTGATAATGTTGGGTCTGGGACTTCTGGTGCTGGCTGCAGGCGCGATAAATCTCAAGGATTATTTTTATTTCAAGAAAGGGGTGTCTCTGTCGATTTCTAAGAAGAACAAGTCAAGGATAATGATTAGGGCCAGAAAGATCGTCAACATGCTAAAGGACAAGAACACGAGCCTTCTCCTGGCTCTCGGCGGAACGATTGCCCTTGCAGTGTTCGTGAACCTGGTCGAGCTCGGATGCACAGCCATTCTTCCGCTCATATACAGCTCATCATTGTCAAACTCTTATGGCACGCAGGTCACAGCAGCCCACGTTCTCTGGACTGCGTTCTATGCAATAATATATATTATACCATTGCTCGTGATACTAATAAATTTCATATATACGTTCAAGTCATCGAGGGTCTCAGAAAAGGAAGGAAAGATCCTGAAGCTGTTCTCAGGACTGCTGATGGTTCTTTTCGGGCTGATACTTATACTTCGGCCGTCTCTTCTGACCTTCGGATGACCGGCTTGAGGTGATTTTGGATGACTGATTACATAGAAGGATTGCTTTATGACAAGAAGAACTGCTGGGTCAAGCTGGACGGGAACACTGCCACGATCGGGATCACAAGACCGTCAGCAGACAAAGTCGAGGAGTTCATGTTCATCGAGCTTCCGAAGAAAGGAGAAGAGCTGCACAGGGACGGCGAGCTCTGCACTCTTGAGGCCATGAAATGGTCCGGCACTGTCGCAAGCCCGCTCAGCGGAAAGATCATCGAGGTCAATTCCGAGCTTGAGGATGAGCCAGGACTCATAAACCAGGATCCATACAAGGCCTGGATAGTAAAACTGGAGATCTCAGACAAAAAAGAGATCGATGACCTCGTGGACCAGGAAGAGATAGCAGGATAGTCAGATCATGCTTCGAAGGAATCTTTTTCATAAATCTTTTAAAGTTGGTGGCTATCTCTCTAAAGACCAGATGATAGAGAAGGGAGACACTGGCAGGCCAGTACGTCTAAGGCTAACAGTGCCGGAGACAGCAGGCAATAAGGACATGATCCTGATATCTCCTCCGACATCAGTACAGCAGTTAGCCGGCTCTTTGCTGCATGAGTGCTGCCATTACCTCTATGCTCACTACAATGAGCAGGAAAAGGAGATGATGAACCAGCAGATATTAAGGCTGCTTAAGACAGATAAGGCAATGCAGGAGATTGCAGTGAGGATAAGCCCTCATATCCAGGAGAAGCAGGATAATGAAGAATGGTTCACTGAGTTATTGGCTTATGCAATGCAGTATAATCTTAAGCAGATGCAGGAAAGCAGCGATAATCTGATCGATATCAGCATTTAGTGAGAAATTTTAAATACTCTTTTCATATAACTAGCTTAACAATAGATGATATAGTCAAGAAAAAAGCTTGAAGCTGCTCTTAAAGGATTTGTTGCTATGGCACTACTTTTTGTTCCTGTAGGTTTTCTGTTGGGCTTTAGTTGGGGTTGGTTTTTTGCTTATGTTTTATTCAGTATTTTTGCTAGTGCAGTAGCATTCCCGATGAATGCAGCATACAGAAAGCTTGGAATCAAAAAATAGAACCAAATGGAAAATTCTGAACTAAACCGAATTGAAAATTCCAAAAATAATTTATATTAATCTATATTACTTGGTTATTAATATGAGAAAGAGTCAATGGTTTGTTTTGAGCGTAGGATCTTTTATCATTCACCTTTTTTTTTATATATCTTGGAAAGCAGTCACGCCTTGTGATATACATTGGCTCAATAAATCTTTAGAACCAACAAATTCTTATCTCTATTGCATCATTAAACATTCTGTTTACGGTTCCATATTTCAAATTGCGTTTATCTTTGGGGTTTTATTTTTTATCTGTGGTTTGATAGAACTGAGAGCAGAGAAAAGAAAGAAATAGTGGCGTGAAGAACTTTTTTTCTATTAGTTACCTTTTTAAATAACTCCTGTTTCCTTTTTTAAAGCTTAATCAGTATCCAAAACAAAAGCGAATACTGGTTAAGACCTTACTTGCGGGGGTAGCAAAGCCTGGTCAATTCAAAACCCTGTTTTGAATCTTCGAGAAACAAGGTTTCGAGACTGAATGCGCAGGACTTAAGATCATGAGGATACCGCGTGCCAAAAGAGCACGAAATCATCCTTGATTTGGATTGGATATCCTGTATCTTAGTGATTTCGTGGGTTCGAATCCCATCCCCCGCAGTCCTTCTCTTCGTGATTATTATGGTTAATAATTTATATCCTTTTGTCTATCTCCTATTTATCCTGTTATTATCCTTTGTCCTTGAAACAATAAATATTTTTAGATGCGATTTATCATGGAAGATGCACTTGCAATAGACTGCGTAAAGGGCAAAGGCGACGGATATCTATACCTCTGCAAACCTGGTTCAAAGCCACAGCTGTTCAGGCAGCATTTCTACAATGTGCAGATGTGCTGTTACCGGAGCGGGCATTTCTTCTCTGAGGATATCATCTGCCTTGAAAATGCTGAACAAGGAAAAGTGGCAAGGGATGATCCTGCGAACCTTTCAGGCTATGCCTACTTCCCGTTCTTCTTATATCACGAAGAGATCTGCCAGCTGCTTGACCTTGCGACCAGGGGATCGCAGTCATTTTTTACACAGCTTACGAGAAGAGGCAGAAACGTCCTTCCCAGATTAGAAGGGTTTGAACTTCCGCATCGTTCACAATCAGCCGCAGTCAGTGAAGATAATGCCCTGTATACAGCAGAAGGAGGCAATATATCCAGGACCGAGACGCGATATTCAAAAGGCCTCATAAAGAAGAGGAAAACCAGCAATATCGGCAGCAGACCAGGTCCGACTCTCCTGGAAACAATAGACGGCAAGGTATATGATTTTACAGACAATTCTGTCTACAAAACAGACAAAGGCATTGAATTGTTCAGGCATGATTCTACTATCCTTTCAGTCTGCGGAATCGATGCAGTGCTATGCTCAACCGAAGCAGGCGAGGTGTTTGATGTCATGTCAGGGAAATTGCTGGCTGATGGACCCAAACCATGCAGACTTGTAAGATACCAGGGCCAGGTCCTGGTCTATGATCAAGACAGTATCAGGACACTGGATGGCGGGAAGCTGGTGGATGCAAAAGAAGACAGGCTAGAAGGATGCATCATGAGAGCATGGCCTGCCAGCCCTGATCGAACCTAACATACCACAAAGCACCCAAAAACCAAAAACATTTTATACTATCGGCTACAGCAAAAACTATCATGACAATCGCATCAGAGAGCAGGGATGTCAGGAAAACTATAGACCTAATGGAGAAGCTGGATGACAAGGCCATGGCAAGGATCCGCGACCTTCACCAGAAGATACAGGGGCAGCTTAGGCTTCTTATCAAGAACATCAATGCAGATGCCTCTTTTGCGAATATCAACATGTATTTGGGAAACCTGGACAAGACCCTCAATGGTGTAAAAGAGCTCTCAGATGACCCTCATTACAGGCAGGAGATAGAGGCGCTGCAGGCAAAGATCGAGGCAGTGTTCAGGGAGAACCAAAAAGCAGGAGATGAGTTCAACACCCACAGCGACAGGCTGGAAGACCTTGTGCACTGGATAATAAAGGCAATCGAAGAATCTGTCCTCAACCAGCTGGAGGACATGGCAGAGGACCTGGCAAAGATCCGCAGATACTGCGCTGAAGCATCTACTGAGTTTAAGTCTCGTAATTAATAAAACCTTTTAATCGACTTTCTTGGCTATACCCCACAGCAATTCGAAATATCTTGTGAATGACTGCGCAATCTGCTTGTTGTTGATCACTATCGCCATGGGCTTTTTGCCCCAGAGGATGATGGCTGCCTTGTCTCCCCAGACATCGACCTCTGCAGGACTCATGTACTCCTTTGACATGGACCTGATCGAGACTGTAGGGTATTTCTGAAGCCTCATCAGCTGCTCTGCGCGTTCATCCAGTATGACTGACATCTTTACGCCTTTCCTGTCAAGCTTCTGGCAGAACTGCTCGTCAAAATAATTGTCCCATTTCTCAGACAGCGGCGGTATCCCGAAAGCTATGTATTGCTGGCCCTTCTGAAGGGTCTGGACCATCTCATCGAATATTGCCCTGATCTCATCCTCTCCGTGGAAGATCATGCTTTCCTGGCGCCACAGGATCTCGAAATGCTTTTTGAAATCCTCTGCCAGCTTCCTGTTCTGTATAAGAAGTGTGGTCAGGCTAGGCTCCCAAAGCACTATCTGTACCTTGTCTCCGTAGACCATGGTCGAGGTAGGTGAAAAGTGTTCATTCGGCAGGAACCTGTATTCTGTGTTTGATGAATCGAAAAGATAGCCGTAGTTGAGCTTTGTGAGCACACGCTCATGGATATTATTCTCCTCGAGCATCTTCTGGTATTGTTCGATAAATACAGGCAAGGCCTTCTTATACAGCTCATCGTCCACACCTATACCTATCGTATCCTCACCTGTCCGTATGCATTCCAGCATCACGGTCTTTAGACCTTCCTTTCCCTTGTAGACCTCGACTTTGACCTCTTCCTGATGGAAGTCTGCAAGCTCATTGAGCCTTGGCAGGACTTCTGCCAGACGCTTCTGCTTCTCATTGAGAAATTCTACAAGCTTGTTTGGGTGCGCAGCATTGTAGTACTTGATGTTATTCCTGATTACATAACTTACCAGGCCCTTGTTCAGGAGCTTCTCGATAAAGTCGTAGATCGTTGTCCTATGAAGGCCGGTCTCCTCCTTTACCCTGCTGACTGGGTTGGAGCCAAGCTTCAGGAGCGCCAGGTATACCTCGATCTCTCCACTTGAAAGACCCAATTCCTCGAGCACTGATTTAATATCCATAGGCAAGAGCAGAACAGAACTGATATATAAATGTTGTTGTCGTAAATCCGACAACTCATATTTAAATAACGAGCACCTTCTCTTTATTACTAATAAGTGACAACCAAAGAGGTAGATGATAATGACAAAAAAGATAGCTGTTTTCGACGTGCTTGGGCCTGCATACAACTACGGGCCCTGGGTAAATAGTGCAGTAGAGCCAGCTGAAAAGCTGCTTAGTCAATGGGGATATGATGTATCCACGATGGAAAAAGGAGCCAAGGCAGAGACAGAGTTCATCAGATCAGGCAAGGGGATTCCGTTCATCACACGCGGTTTTGTCGAGAACGTGCTTGAGCTTCAGGACCAGGGGATTGTTTCAGTCATTGTCTCAGCAGGCGATGATTATACTCTGAATTATATGATAGCAGAAGCGGTCGGGCATTATGAGAGACAGACAGGACAACGGATGAAAGTGCAGGATGTAATAGACAAGGGCAATATCATATCGACGATTCCGATAGGAGACAAGAAAGACCCAAAGACATGGCAGATTGCAGTTAGAAGATATGGGTTCACTGACACGAGGTTTGTGTACGAAGATAGTCTTGGCAATCTTGAGGCTGCTCTGCAGGGTCTTGACGGTGAAGTTGGATTTCATGTGACATTCACGCCATCCGGACTGAAAAAATTAGAGCATGAAAAAGAGATATATCGCGCAAGCATGGTCGAGGCTAGGGATTATATTGCAGGAGTGCGAAAATGAGACCAATCCTAAAAGGTAAGGGAGTAAGCAGAGGCAAAGCCAATGGCAGTGTCAGGATAGTACATGATGATTTTTTACAAGAGGATTTTGAAGAAGGCGACATATTGGTCACAAGGCTGACTGATCCGACCATGGTCGCGATGATGAACAAGGCATCAGCCATAATCTGCGAGATAGGGGGACTCACATCGCACCCATCCATTGTTTCAAGAGAACTTGGCATTCCGTGCATTGTCGCTGCAACAGGTGCAACAAAGATACTCAGGGATGGTGAAAAGATACATGTGGACGGACAGACCGGAGAGATACGCAGGATTTCAGAAGATAGGTGGAGTCTAAGATGGCAAAAATAATAAGAGCACCCGGCATAAAAAGATTTGTTGAATCGATGAACATATCAATCTTTAAGAATATGGATATTTCCACGATTAAGCCAATGGACAATTTCATGTTCCATCCTCTTTTCGATGAGCAATGGCTGAGACGAATAGAGAGAGTCATAGATGAGAAGAACAAACAGGACAAGACAATCACTGAGATTGCAGGTGCGATTGACGGGCTTTCGCATCACAAGGCGCAGTATCTGTTCCTGCTCTTGGACGCAAAGAGCGCGCATGCGAAAAAAGCCAGAAGGATGAGGCTTGCGAGGTTCTTCCATGACATACTGCTGGAAAAAGCAAAGGCAGATCATTGCGGGTTCAAAAGCAACATAGGACACAGCTTCTTTGAGATTGAAGAAATTTTAAAAAAACCGTTCAGAAAAGCAGATCCAAAAACAGCAAAAATGCTTGGAAGGCTATATACCACAGCCTATCATTTTGTGAACGGGCTCTACACTGATTTCTATACAGATTATGGGGTCGAGAACTTCGGACCTTATAATCTGGGAAAGGGAAAGATTCTTGTGATCAAGCATTTCCAGGACCTAAGGCCAGAAGCAATATGGAATACAGGTTCGCCTGCAAAGACTATGACAATATATTCCATCTATCAGGGAGTCAGGTTCAAAACAGACGCGATATCATGCCACACAATGTACGAAGGCGACCCGATAGCGGGCCTTCGAAGCTGGCTGCTGGAGATAGACAGAGAGCCGGCAGATGAAGAGCAGATAAGGGGGCTGCAGAGAACATTAGAGAAAAATGCGCAGGAGCAGTGGAAAAAGCTCCTCTGTCTTGACCATGAATCATTGAAACAAAAAGGGCTTTTGATGAGATGCTATACATACAGAAGGCTTTTTGGCATGCTTGGGATGGACTGGAGACCGACAGCTGCCATGAAAAAAGCTGTCAGAAAAAAGCCGTTCATAGAGAACAAGTGGATACCGACAGGAAAGGATTACTGGAAGAAGGTGCTGGATCCGGAGATTGACTTTTTTCCATGGTGATTACGGCAACATTTTTATACCTGTTATTCTTCACGTTTTTTAGGATGGGGATAATCAAGGTCAATGGATTTTCTGTGCCTGTTGGTTCACACAAAGGCAAGACCATCGTACTGGGATCAGACCATAGAGGATACGAACTCCGAAGAAAACTTCATAGCTATCTGCAGGAACAGGGTTTCCCTGTAATTGATGTCGGATGCGATAATCCAGAAAGATGTGATTATCCTTTGATTTCAAAGATGATAGCTGAGCGGATTTGCGAGGTCTCAGACTACAGCCGTGTCGGGATAGGTATCTGCGGGTCAGGGATCGGTATCTGCATACCAGCTTCAAAGTTCCCTGGCATCCTCTGCGCGCGATGCCAAAATCCAGATGAAGCAGTTACCTCAAGAAAGCATAACAATACCAATTTCTTAGGCTTCGGTGCTGATTATATTGATGAAAAAACAGCACTGTTAATCACAAAGTCCTGGCTCACTACGCCTTTTTATTCTGACCCAAGTTCAGAAGATGCTTATCTGAAACGTTATCTTCAGACAAGAGAATTAGAAAAAATACCGCAATCCAGAAAAATAATATCTAAAGTAATTAAAACTTTATAAAGAACCTGTACTATACTAATCTAACCAAACGATTTGAGGTGGTCATGATTAAAGAAAAAGTCAGCTGCTGGAAATGCATCGACATTCCGGTCTATATAATGCTTTTATGGTCTTTGATTTCTCTGTTATTCATGGTATACAGGCTCATACCAGACTGGGTTATGCAGGTCTTAGGATACTTAATCACTGTAGTTGTGTTCGGTCTTGTAGCATTCATCGCATTGCGTTCTGATAAAAGCCTGGGTTTCTGTGCAAAAGCAGGAGCTGCAGCCGGCGCGATATCTGGGATTTTTTCTGCAATACTGAATATCCTGAGTCTTTATGTCTTCCCTGTCTTTCATAACAGGCTGCTGCAGGAGGTCATGGAGAACCTGCCCCCAGAGGCAAAAGAGACAGTAACAATGGAGCAGATTGCGACATTCTATAAGGTGGGGATGTATGTGACGCTCATAACCAGCCCTCTTGTGATGGGTTTGATCGGACTTGTCGCAACAGTACTGATAGCATTGATTCTCAAAGCAACAGTCTTCAGGAAAGATAATACAGAAAAACCAAAAGATCCAAACCCTAAAGAAGATAAAGAAGAGAAAAATAAGATTAAAGCTAAAAATAGCTCCAAAAAAACAAAAAAGAAGGCAAAGAAACAATAATAACCTAAAGCTTTAAAAAGAGATGATATTTCCAGAACTCTAGATGCGAGATACTGTAAGAGTCGTCTTAGACACTAATTTTCTGCTTATTCCGGGAAAATTTGGTGTAGATATCTTTTCAGAGCTCGACAGGCTGCTTGATTTCCCATATAAAATTTATATGCTTGAGAATTCACTAAAGGAGCTTGATAAAATCTCTGAAAAGGTCAAAGGAGCAGAAAAACAGGCTATTTCGCTCGCAAAAAGCCTGATTAAAACAAAAAATATAAATATAATCAGGGAAAGACCAGGATTTGTCGACGATGTCTTGGCAAAGCTTGGAGCCGAGCCGAACACGATCATCGCGACACTTGATTCAGGGCTGAAAAAAAGGCTACCGCAGGTGATAATCCTGCGGCAGAGAAAATACCTGAGGCTGGAGAAGAAAAATGTTTTATAAGATAAAAGTCAAAGACCATATAAGGCTTCCTCCTGACAAGTTCAAGGAAGACATAAAAGAAGGGATGATAGCCCGTATAAAAGAAAAATTCAACGGCTATATATCAAAAGACCTGGGCATCGTAATCGACATACTAAAGATCGATGAGATTCAGGACGGCGTGATAATTGCTGGTGACGGAGCACCTTATTATGAGGTGGATTTTGAGATTCTTTCGTTTAAGCCCATACTCCAGGAGATAATCTTCGGACGCATAAAGGATATCACTGATTTCGGCGCGTTCATAAACATCGGGCCGACTGAAGGCATGATACATATAAGCCAGACCATGAATGATTTTGTCTCATTTTCAAAAGAGAAGGTGCTGCAGGGCAAGGAGACCAAAAGGACATTGAAGGTCGGAGACCTGTGCAGGGCGAGGGTCATCGCAATAAGCTATAAAGATGTGACAAACCCAAAACTAGGCCTCACCATGAGACAGCCAAGACTCGGAAAGCTGGAGTGGCTTGAAGAGGACAAGAAACAGAAGGCCCAGAAGGCCGAAGCGAAGTGATAAAAAATGCCAAAGAAAAAAGCATGCAAGACCTGCAAATATTTTGTAGAGGGAAATGAATGTCCAGTATGCCATAGCAAGAACTTCAGCACGAATTATCTTGGAAGGCTGTATATATTGGATGCGAACAAATCATTGGTCGCAAAGAAGATAGATCTCTCAGTCAAAGGAGAATATGCAATCAAAGTAAGGTGAAAATCTATGGATCTTGAAAAACTCAAAGAAAAAGACATGCCACTTTTGTCAAGAAAAAGAGTCACATTCATGGGTACTGCAGAAGGAGTTACCCCAAACAGGATCGCTGTCGCAAAAGCTGTGGCAAAATCCATGAACACAAAAAAGGAGCTTGTGATAGTCAAGCACATCTACACAAGGTTCGGACAGCGAAGATATAAGGTCATCGCGCATGTTTATTCAGATGAAGAGACATTAAAAAAGCTTGAGCATGACAAGCTGGTGGAAAAGCACAAGAAGCCTGAGCCAGAGAAGAAGGAAGAGCCGGCAAAAGAAGCAAAGCCAGTAGAAAAGCCAGCTGAAGAAGGAAAAACAGAGGAACAGTCTGAAGAGAAGGAAAAAGAAGAGAAGTCTGAAGGCAAAAAGGAAGAAAAGACCGAAGAGAAGACAGAGGACAAGAAAGAAGAAAAAACTGAAGAGAAGAAAGAAGACAAGAAATCTGAAGACAAAAAGGAAGAAAAAGCTGAAGGAAAGACAGACGAGAATAAGGAAGAAAAGACCGAAGAGAAGACAGAAGAGAAGGAAGAAGAAAACACTGAAGAGAAGAAAGAAGACAAAAAATCTGAAGACAAAAAGGAAGAAAAAGAAGAGAAAAAGGAGTAGGAAAGCAAACATCAGGAGAGATATTCAAGATGGGAAAGATAAAAAGGAAGCCTAAGAAGACAAGCAAGGTTAGTGATAATTATGAGGCATCAGGAAGCGATCTGAAAAGAAAGAACAAGTTCTGCCCAAAATGCGGAACAGGAGTCTTTCTGGCGCAGCACAAGGACCGCCTTGTATGCGGAAAGTGCCATTACATGGAGATCGTCTCAAAATAGATGTCTTCTTAATAGACTTGATTTCTATATTATTTCTGTTTCTGGTATGAATCCAGACTTACATTCAAACCTTTTTTTCGAAGAATGATTTTATCCTGTTGTAGGAAAGTTCTCCTGAATCATCGACCTTCCTGCAACACTTGGTATTAGAATCAATGCTCTTCTCTAATTTTTTTTGCAGCCTTGGACTAAGATCCATGATAATATCAAGCTCAGACAAAGTGCACATCCTGGAGTTGAAGTTAGCTGATCCTAAGAAGAGCCGTTTTTTGTCGATCAGCATCATCTTTGCATGTATCATATCACGACAAAGGTATATGCAGACATGATTGCCAGATGATTCCATTATTGTCCTCAAGGTCCTGTAGTTCAGATCATTCTGAAGATTGGCCTTTCTGGCAGCGA
Organism: uncultured Methanosarcinales archaeon; assembly: GCA_964390375.1. GTDB lineage: Archaea > Nanobdellota > Nanobdellia > Woesearchaeales > DSVV01 > CAYMIF01. Next base: position 6,540 of record CAYMIF010000040.1, on the reverse strand, counting down.
TGATGGTTATATCGACACCCTTTTTAGCAGCAGATATTATTGCCGCTGTAATGTCCTCATCTCCCCAGTAACACATCTGAACCAGGATATTCTTTTCTGCCTGTCCGATCTCTTTGCAGATTGCATCCTTGCATTCATAAATCCCGTTCTCACGCGAGTTTATAATGAAATCAAACCATGAATTATCCAGCTTCTTGCTGCCTTTTTTCCGGTCTATCAGCCTTTTTACGAACTCCTCGCCATTTAGTTCGACCATATAATCATGCCAGGGCCTGCCAGTTATATCCCTGGTCCTGTACCTGTCTGCTATGTTCATTCCGCCGGTAATCAATATTTTTCCGTCAAAGATGTAGAACTTTGAATGATCTGACTTAGGTGTACTTCGTATGGTTATATTTTTGTGTGCCAAAAGCTGGGCAGCCAGCAGATTCTTCTTCTGCACTGCAAGAAATGGTTCGCCTGAGTTGTAATAAGCCATGTCTACCAGCTTCTGCTGCAGATAGAACCTAAAAGCTATCCCTTTGTGCAGGAAACTCTGCTTGTTCTCTTCTGATTTCTCAAGCACAGAACCGACACTATCCTTCGAAATCGTTATCTTCACGCCTCTGTCTGCAGCCTCAAGAAGCTCCTTTGCGATGACGTTGCCGGTCCTGTCATCGCGCCAGATAAACATGTTTATGTGTATTGCCTTCCGAGCATTCTGAATCCTCTCCAGGATTCTACTAAAGGCATCTCTGCCATCGACCAGAAGATCTATATTCTCCTGTAGCTTTTTAGGGACCATGATCTTTATTAAAAGGTCATAAAGATATTTAAATATATGTTATATTTATAATACGGCCCGAACTAAGCATCCAGGCCAAGAAAAAATTAATACATAGAACCGATATCAATCTCAACATCGTCTGTGACTGTTTCAGTCATCTCCTGCTCTATCTCTGGATCAGAAGCTGTCGCTGTACCCATATCTCCTAGATCAATATTATCGTCTTCCAGATAGGCATCATCAAGCTCGTCCTCAAAAGTCTTGTCTTCAGAGACTTCGCCACCCATATCTCCTACATCGACCTCTTCATCGATAATAGCAGATTCCAGCTCATCTTCGATCTCCTGGTCACTTGCTGCCGCCGCTGTAGCTGATGGATCTGGTCCATCATAAGCAGGTTCCTCTGTGCAGCCGATAATCAATACCAAAAGCAGGAGAAAAAAAATAGAAAAAAACCTCATTGTGCTCCACCTTTTTTTGCATCTCCTGAGCCTCTTTCCTGATCAAGAGAATCCTTCTCCTGTTCAGAAAGACCTTTTAATTCGTCTCTTTTTGATGCACCCAGCTTCCCACTCTGCATCATGGTCTTAAGTTGTTCTTTTAAGCTTTCTCGCTGCTGAAGCCTTTGTCCAATCTGCTTCCTGAATGCTTCTTTGTTCTCTTGGTTCAGGCTGTTCCAATGTGTCATCAACTGCTCTTTGACCTGCTCTTTGGTCATCTCAGAGTTTCTTACCTTCTCAACCATCTCATTATCAGACTTGCCCATACCAGAGAGCATATTCTGCACTCTTTGTGCATTTACATTACGAATCTGGTTCCTTACCTGTTCCTTTAGTTGATTGATTTCTTCACTATTCTGGACTGCATTTTGAACCTGCTGCATCTGCTGAGAAGACAATTTTCCAGAAACTTTCTCCCTAAACTGTTTTGTCAGCTCTTTCATCTCGTTCTTCATAGATATATAAAGACCTGCGACATCATCATTCTGATAATCAACAGACTGCGCCTCTGCTTTTATATCCTCAATCTGTGCAAGTATGGATTCAAGCTCAGCAGCATCCTCATCCTGAACCAGCTCGGTGATTTCCTGACCTGAGACATGCGCCTTTGTTATTGCTCTGGTCAGTTGCATCATCCTGACCTGAGCGCCTGTGTTGGACTCTGCAATCAATTCGACCTCTTCCAGGGTCTCATCATCTATTGTATTCTCCTGCGCAATCACTTGCGGTAACATTGCCAGCAGAAGACAAAACACCATCATTACTGAAAAAAATCTCATATGATTCACCTCATTTTATAGATTTGTCCGTTATTATGGAATTAAGTGTATATAAATTTTTTCATTCATAGGCGCTGTCCCGAAAGTACCGTTTAGGTATATTAAATCCTATCTGCTGGTTCGTCCGCAGAGCACCGATGTACGCCCGGACTCCGTCTCAAGCGTACTGTTAATAATTAGGCTTCGCATTGTATCTTGCGTTTCACTTCGTGAAAAACTCCATCTGGTCCCGAGAATATTTACTTCGCAAATATTCTCTCTCAAGACACAGACGGATTTATTAATACTTTAGGAAAAATTTCATTTTTCTAAGTCGAATTTTTTCAAATCATATAATTAAAAAGTAAATTGGAAAAAATTCATATACTAATCTATGACTTTTGGGACACCGCCCAAAAAACCAAACATTTATAAATAATCGCAATTTTTTTCAGAAGAATATCCGATTACTGGACCCAAGGACTATTGCACCTTCGGATGTGCGATAGTAGGGCGGAGGAAAAGAATGGACGTACAAAAGGTAAAGAATGCCTTTGAGAAAGTAAAGGCAGAAAAGAAGCGAAATTTTACTCAATCTTATGATCTGATAGTGAAACTTACGAATCTTGACCTGACCAAAAATGAACAAAGAGTCGATTTTTTCGTAAATCTTCACCATCCAAAAGGAAAGGACATCAAAGTATGCGCATTCGTGGGTCCTGAGCTTAAAGCTGAAGCAGAAAAGAACTGCGAACTAGTAATACCGATTGATGATTTTTCAAAATATACAGACAAGAAAAAGATGGTCCAGCTGGCTGAAAGCTATGATTTTTTCATAGCACAGGCAAATATAATGCCAAAGGTCGCGCAGACTTTCGGAAAGGTGCTTGGTGTGCGCGGAAAGATGCCGAACCCTAAGCTCGGCTGTGTTGTTCCGCCGAAAGCCCAGCTTGCACCGCTCAAGGACAAGCTGAACAAGACACTGAGACTAAGATCTGGAAAAGCTCCGATGCTCCAGACAGTTGTCGGTACAGAAGCCATGGAAGACAAGGATGTCATCGATAATATCGCAACTACAATAGACCAGTTACTGCATCATCTTCCTACTTCAGAGAACAACATAAGCAGGCTGATGCTAAAAAAGACAATGGGAGAGATAGTAGATATAAAATGAAAGGAAAACATGAGCCGTCAGATAAGAAGAAACAGGTTGTCTCAGAATTCAAGAGACTAATAGAAGAATATCCTATTGTCGGAGCGCTTGATATGGAGAACCTTCCGACAAAGCAGCTCCAGAATATGAGAGCCCAGCTTCGCGATACTGTCGTCATAAAGATGACAAAGAGAAGGCTGATCAGAATAGCAATTGAAGAGGAAAAGGCCAAGAAGCCCGGAATCGAGAAGCTCGAAGAAAATCTCAAGGGAATGCCGGCTCTATTGTTCACAAAGGAGAATCCATTCTCATTATTCGCAAAACTCAAGAAAAATAAGTCTACAGCTCCTGCAAAACCAGGCCAGACTGCACCAAAAGACATAGTCGTTCCTGCCGGGCCGACACCATTCGCTCCAGGCCCAATCATAGGCGAGCTCGGAAAATTCAGGATAAAGACAGGCATCGAGGACGGAAAGGTCGCGGTCAAGGAAGATACTGTTGTTGTCAAGGAGGGCGAAGAGATATCTGCTGAGCTTGCAGGAATCTTGACCAGGCTCGGCATAGAACCGATGGAAATCGGGCTGGATCTTGTCTGTGTCTATGAAGACGGAGACATTTTCAAAAAAGACATACTGGATATTGATGTCGAAGAATATTACGCAAAGGTACAGTCAGCTGCGGCTGAAGTGTTCAATCTTGCGATATCTGCATCAATACCAACCAAGGACACAATAGAGACGCTCATTGGAAAGGCCAACATGGAATCACGGTCCGTGGGCCTGAGTCAAGGCATAATGGCTCCTGAGATCATGCCTCAGCTGATCGCAAAGGTCGAGTCTGAGGGTCAGGGCTTAAAAGCCAAAATAGGACTTTAATAATCAATTGGAGGAGAACAAAATGGAATACATATACGCTGCAATGTTACTGCACAAGGCAGGTCAGAAGATAGAAGAATCTTCTGTGAAAAAGGTGCTCGAAGCAGCTGGAGTCAAGGCTGATGATGCTAGAATCAAGGCGCTTGTCGCGGCTCTCGAGAATGTTGATATTGAAAAAGCAATAAAGGAATCTGCTGTAGCTCCGGCTGCACCACAGGCAGCAGCTCCAGGAGCTGCACCTGCTGAAGGCGCAGGAGAGAAAAAGGAAGAAGACAAGGGAGAGAAGAAAGAGGAAGAGGATAAGAAATCCGAAGAAGAGGCTGCAGCAGGTCTTGGCTCGTTGTTCGGCTAAGCCTTTAGCAACGCCTTGCTTTTTTATTATTTTTTTTGTTTGGTTTTTTTAAGAATTTTGGTATATTTTGGGAAACAACATGGTAAAAGAATCAGAAAGCAGGGAGGTTTTTAAGAGATTTTCTGAAAAGAAAAAGGAGATCTCAGAACTTAGAAAATCCTTGAATTCCATCAATGAGGTCAAGGAAAAATATTTCTCAGAGAAAAGCGATTATTCTAATCAGATAAAGGATCTAATATCCAAGGTCAAGGAGCATCAGAAGAAGAGAAACGAACTTACGAATGTCGTGAAGAAGACAAAAGGTGAGAAAAAGAAACTCATGGATGATCTTGATAAGCAGATCAAGTCATTAAAAGAGATGAATTCTGAGAAATCGGACCTGATGAAGCGGCATAATATAAAGAAATCGCCTGTCCAGATCAGAAAAGAGATCGAGAGGTCTGAAGAGAAGATAGAGACCGAAGCGATGTCATTTGATAAGGAATCCAAGCTTATGAAGCATATAAAGGATCTTAAAAAACAGCTAAAGGAAGTAGAAAAGATAAGCTCTGTGTGGGATAAGTCAAAGTCTGCGTCAAAGGACGTCAGCAGTGAAAGAAAGGCAATACGCCAGCTCTCAAAAGAAGTACAAAAAAACGCAAAAGAATCACAGGTTGAACATGAACAGATGATCGAATATTCCAACAAGATAGACGAACTCAGGGTAAAAGAGAAGGAATTTCGGGACAAATTCCTGGAAGAGAAGAAGAAGTTCCAGGATGTCAACAACCAGCTGAACCTAAAGCTCAGCGAGCTGAAAAACATAAAAAAGGAGATTGACAAGACAAAGACAGACCAAAAGGAAGTGAAGCTCGCAAAAGAGAAGAAGACCCTTGATGAGATGAAAAAAGAGGTTGAGGGAAAGCTTAAGAAAAAGAAGAAGCTGACGACCGAAGACCTTCTTGTTATCCAGCAGACAGAATTACATGGAAAAGACCAGGACAGATATGAGGATAAAAAGGATAAAGTAGAAAAAGAAGATAAAGAAGAGAAGACAGAAGAGAAGGAAGAAGAGAAGACAGAAGAGAAGGAAGAAGAAAAGACAGAAGACAAAAAGGAAGAAAAAGAAGAGAAAGTAGAAAAAGAAGAGAAAGTGGAAAAAGAAGATAAAGAGCGTAAGATTGACCAATCTGAAGATCCCAAACAAGAGTCTGATGATAATTATTCGGATAAAGATATAAAAAATGAAGACGATACCCTGAAAAGCTCCAAGAAGGACCTGGAGGTCAAGACAGAACCCAATAAAAATTCTGAGAGGGGCGCAGGAGATGAAGAAAAGATTTCTGGACATGATGAAAAATCCAAAGAGCCTGATGAACACAAAAAGACACAGGAAAAGCGCGAATCCGAAGATGAGGACCTAAAACAAGAGCAGGCCCCTGAAAAATCACTAGAAAACCAGCCCAAATCCCAAAAATTAGAGGAGTACATCTGATTTTATATTACAATAATTTTTTTCTAATCAACGATTTGTTGTCAAGGATTAAGATGAGAATAGATTATATAGACCAGACCGGCTACGCATGCGAGAATTATTCCTACCACAAGCACCATAATCTTCTTTCTTGCTGTAATCTCTTCGGGAGTCAGTTTTCTTAGCTCATCCTTATATTTTAGCTCAAGGAAGTATCCTATAACAACACCTATCCCAGCACCAAATGCCGGGCCCAGCGATACGCCCATAGCAAGGTTCTCCATTCCTATGCCCATCGGAAGAGATACTGCATAACCAAAAGGCATGCCTGTTGCTATTCCAAGACCCATGTAATGACCGACAGGATGCTTTTTTGTTCTCTTGTATGCTTCACCCATGTTCCTGGTTATGATTACTATCAGCGATATGCCTATTATCAACACATAGAATACGGTTATCAGCAAAGTCATGGATGGCTGCATTTCAAGTCTTTTAGTATTCATGTGATAATTGATTTAAAAGGGTTTCGGATTTTGAAATTCTATCAAACGTATGCATGGGCGGTGTCCCAAAAGTCATAGATTAGTATATGAATTTTTTTCCAATTTACTTTTTAATTATATGATTGGAAAAAATTCGACTTAGAAAAATGAAATTTTTCCTAAAGTATTAATAAATCCGTC
>CAYMIF010000039.1:0-19549 GCA_964390375.1 uncultured Methanosarcinales archaeon | reverse complement strand
TCGCAAATCCTTTTTGGCCTAGAAGATGATCAGCAGCTTGATTCTGACTAAGCCCTGTTCTTTCTTCTACTTCTCTTTTTGATAGAAGAGTGCTGGCGGACATTGATAAGATTAATAAATAATGCTAAATTTTGATTTGATGTTGCAAGATGATACTGGGAAGGATAATAGGGAAAGTGACAACCTCAAGGTTCGAATTCCTTGCACAGAGCAAGGCCAAGAAATTCATGTACTGCCAGGTCTATCACAAGGAGTATGACTATGTACTGTGCCAGATCATGGAGCTTGAGAAGACAAAGGAGCGCATAATCGCAAAATGCAATGTTATTGGATATAAAGACCAGGATGGGAACATAAAATCGATCCGAAGCCCTTTTGATGTGGGTACAGATGTCCTACAGGCTGATGAAGACCTGATAAGAAAGGTGGTCATGCCAAAAAGTATCAAGTCTGGAGCTTATATAGGGCTTTTAGAAGGTACATCAATTCCGATAAAGCTCGACCTGAACAAAGTGCTGACCAAGCATCTTGCAGTTCTTGCGAAATCCGGGTCAGGGAAATCATATTCAGTCGGTGTCCTTTTGGAGGAGATCATGGAGAGGAATGTACCTCTTATCGTCGTAGATCCTCATGGTGAGTATTCTACTCTCACACAGCAGAACGATAATGTTTCTGACATTGAAAAGATGGGGCGCTTCTCCGAAAAACCAAAAGCCTACAAAAAGAAGGTCGAGATGTACGGAGATACAAAGCTGGATCCTGAAGCAAAACCACTGAGGCTGAACCAGAATTTCTCTGCGACCGAGCTTGTGGATATGCTTCCTGCAAAAATATCAAACAACCAACTCGGTATCCTCTATACTGCTATCAAGAATCTGGATGACCTAAATTTTGAAAATCTCCTTTTTGAGCTTGCATCATCTGAAAACAGCCAGAAGTGGAATCTGATCAACATGATCGAATATCTTCACGGCCTGGATATCTTCTCATCAAATCCGACATCACTGAATGAAATCGTGCAGTCGGGTAAGTGCTCGGTCATCAATCTCAAAGGGATAGATCCATCTGTGCAAGACATTATAATATGCAAACTTCTAAAGGACCTTTTCTCTGCACGTAAGAGAGGTGAAATACCGCCTTTTTTCCTGGTGTGCGAAGAAGCACATAATTTTATCCCAGAGAAAGGATTTTCAGATGCTAAATCATCAAAGATAATAAAGACGATTGCATCAGAAGGAAGAAAGTTTGGTCTGGGACTGTGCATAGTATCCCAAAGGCCTGCGATCGTGCAGAAGACAGTACTTTCACAAGCAACTACCCAAATTATCATGAAGATGACAAATCCAAATGACCTCAAGGCGATATCTGCTTCTGTTGAAGGTATTACCAGCGAGTCCCAGGATGAGATCAAGAACCTGCCTGTGGGAACCGGCCTTATCACCGGTGTGATGGAAATGCCAATCTTTGTCAATATCAGGCCTCGTAGGACAAAGCATGGCGGAGAAGCTGTAAACATATTGGGGGAGCTTGAGGATGAGGAGAAATTCATGGAAAAGGTCAAGGATTTTGATGACCGAAAACTCATGCCTTTGATTGTTCCGAACATACAAGAAAAGGACCTGAAGATCATGGCAGATGATGGCTCGAAGATTGTCCAGAACCTTGTGCCCTGCACAATGTTTCTTTGCCGGACCAAGAACAAGGAATTCAACCTTCTCATAGATATGACTGACGGCGCTGTTGTTCTTGATATTGAGACCATGCCTATCAGAAAAGCTCTATTGCCTGAGCTTGACAAACTGACGCCTCATGAACTCAAAGTGCTTCAAAAGGCATTCAAGCTGAAGGAATTTGACGATGTGACTCTTATCAAGTCATCCGGGCTCGGGCTGGATGCAAAAGAACATCTGGAGAACCTGATAAGGCTCGGTTATATCCATGACAAAGGCCAGCAGAGGTATTCTATATCTGATAGATATATACTGAGCAATCTCAATACTGCCGGAATATACAGGAAAATAGAGTATAAGAAGACTGATTATGAGAAAAAGCTCTCCAAGGGCGTGAACCTGGACCAGATGAGACGCAAACTTGGGAAGTTCACCACAATCTCTGACCAAAGAGAATGCTTTCTTGTGACCTATTCTTTGGAATAGGAATTTTTTATGTTTTTGATGCTGATCAGAAATAGGTAGAAAAATATTCACTTTTCAGGCACATACGGATTTAATAATAGCCCTTTATATAGGAAAGTTTATATACAAGCAGAATCAGGTATCTGATTGAAAAAAGAGGTAATAGAGATGCAGCATGTCATAGATAATCCAAAAGTAAAAGAGCTTATCAAGAAATCTGATGAATACCTGAAGGTGATAGGATATACTGAGCACGGTTTTCGGCATGCGAAGCTTGTCTCGTCAATTGCCATCAATATCCTCAAGATTCTTGAGCATCCTATCCGTGAGCAGAAACTGGCTGAAATCGCAGGCTATCTGCATGACATTGGTAATGTTATCAACAGGCACGAGCATGCGCAGTCCGGCGCTCTCATAGTATACAACATACTCCAGGAGATGAACTTCAAGATTGATGATGTCGCGGATATCTGCTCTGCTATCGGAAACCACCATGAGGAGGATGGAGATCCTGTCAGCAATATAACTGCAGCGGTCATCATCGCAGACAAGGCAGATGTCCATAAGTCAAGAGTGCGAAACGAGAACCAGATCAATTTCGATATCCATGACAGGGTGAATTATGCTGTGGAGGAATCTTTTGTGAATGTGCTTCCGCTTGACAAGAAAATTGTCCTGAAACTGAAGATCGATACCAAGATCTCGTCACCACTTGAATATTTCGAGATATTTCTTGATCGTATGATGCTTGCGAAAAAGGCTGCGGAATACCTGAATTGCCATTTTGAGCTAGTCATCAACGGTAATTCTATGGGGTAGTAAAAAGGCCAGAAACATTTATATATCTCTTGTCATAATATCGAAGACATGAGAGACGCCAAATCCCTTTTGATGCTGCTGGCCGTGAATTTCATCGTTGTCGGGATGTTCTTCTATGTGATGTATTTTTATCCTTTTCTTGAGTACAGGATGACACTGAACTATTCTGCATTGGCCTTTCTTGCGGTCTTGGATCTCTTCTATTTCCTGGGAAAGTTCTTTGTTGTTTCGAACGGTGGAAGGAGGAAAGTCAGGTTTCAAAGACAGGACCGAAAAGGGATCCGGGAGATGCAGATAAAAGCCAGGGCAAACCTTGATCAGATCGAGAAAGAGAGGGAGAAAAAGAAGGCTGAGGAAATCGCAAAGGAAAGAGAGAGATTCCAAAAGATGCAGGAGAAAGAAAAAGAGAAGCATGAGAGGAAAGCCCAATCTTTAGGGCATGAAGATAAGGAGAAAAAGACACAGCCAAGCAAGGCAGTGCTTCCTCAGGTGGTCTCTTCGAAACCGACGCCTTTGAGGCAAAGACCTGTGCCTTCCAAGGTAATACAGAACGATATCCATGACAATGTCCTGAACATAAACGTGGACCAGAACGAAAACAAAAGGCTTATAATCGTCGGAAGCAAGACAGGGAAAAAGGTGCACAAGCCAGACTGCATAATCGCCATGAGGATACCAAAAGAGAAAAGAGTAATATTTCATGACAAGCTCAGCAGTGTCCGCGCCGGCTATTCAGCTTGCAGTGTCTGTCTTCCGTTCCAGAAGTGAGTACCTGAATCTTTTCATGCCAATGAATCTGCCTGGTTCAGTTTTATCCTCTCTGGGACCTGGTCCTGCAGAATGTCATAAAGATTAGGATGATAGCTTCCGAATGCATGCTCGATTCCGCAGAAATAGACCGTATCTGCATCCAACTGCCGCAAAATATTTCCAGTGTGACTGTCTCTTCTCTTGTTCAATTCAATGAAATCTTGCGGATATTCTTTACCTGGCGGTTCCCTTTCGTATTCAGCCTCGATATATCTCAATGCTTCTGTGCGATCTTTTCTAATTATCTTCTTCATGAGCCTGGTCTTTCTTTCTACGATATCATCTATGGAAACAGTCTCTGCCAATTCCTCATCCGGCATATCTGCAAAGACAAGCTCTGCTCCTGTTCCTGAGATATAATCTTCTATCGCCCTGTTCTCATAAAGAAGGGACGAGAGGAGCATCCAGGTAGTCACAGGGTCTGCTCCCTGCACGTTCTGGACCAACTTGTCATAGAAAACCCAAAATTTTTTCGGTTCAGAGATGCTTCTTAGGAAGCGGGTGTCCTGCCTGAAATTTTCTTCATCGTCCTCTATAGCGATAAAATGGGGTCCATAATGCCTTAGAATATTTCCTGCTCTTTTCACTCCCTTTAGATCAAAATGAAGTGTTCCGACTAAAGTTATCATGAAAAAACGGAATTTGAGCTGTTATTTATTGTTTTTGATTTGTTAACTACTTGTTAGTAGCGAAACATTTATAAATGGGATTTGCATTCCTATGGATAAAATGGCAAATAATTTTTTAGTCAGGGAACTCATTTTTTTGGGCCTTCTAGTGATTGCAGGATTCTACGTCGTTAGCAATTACTTCGGCTTTTTAGAAGACATAGTGATCATAAGGAACATACTTATCGCATTCCTTGTTGTATTTGATGTATTGCTGTTCTTCTCACTGGTCGTGAAGAAGGCATGGCTTGTATCAGACATCTTCAATTTCATATCATTCCTGATGATAGGGCTGTTCATTGTCGATTATGTTTATATAAAGATGGATTCTTATATAGTACAGCTTTCTATCATGATGTACCTTGCTGTGACGTTGTTCTTCGCTTTTGTCGAGCGGTCTTTTCGAAGGAAGAGTAGCGTCAGAAGAAAGAGGAGAAAGAAGGCGAAGAGCAGCAATCCAGAGCTTGCTTTTATGAAGAGAAAAGCCAGGACAAGGATGGCAAGGATCGATGCAAAGAAAGCAGCCAAAGATATTCAGAAGAAGAAGGCAGCAGCCGACAATGTAACTACATCAAAAAAACCAGTTGCTGGTGCTTGTGCAAAACCAACAGTTGCTATGAAGGCGCCTGCTGCAGTATCTCCATTAAGATCTGCAGTATCATCTACTGCTGCCAGCAAGCCATGCTATCCTACTGTTAGGTCTTCTGCTCCTGACAAACTCGTGCAGAACCATATCCATGACAATGTAGTCAATTACAATGTCTCGGGCAAGACAAAAGACGGCAGGACAATACTTGTCGGAAGCTCAGGCGGAAAGAGAATCCACAGGGCAAACTGCATTATCGCTTCTAGAATACCCAAAGAGAAAAGAAGGATATTCTACAGCCGTGAGCCGGCTGTCAGGGCAGGATTCTCACCATGCGCTGTTTGTCTTCCTTTCAATGAATGAATGGATACCAGGCTTTTTAATCTCTTTTTTAGAATTCAAAAATTTTGGGCGGTTCTTCTGGATTCTCAATTCTCTGACATATTGTACATCTCAGCAACCCTGTCTAGCTGATTCTGATAGAAATGAGCTGGTCTTTTTTCAAGACCCACGAATATCAATCTTTCCTGCCCAAGTATCTTGTCCATAAGTATTGCTTTTGCATCTTCAGGGAGAATCCCTTTTCCTGAAAGGTATAATTCTGCATCCTTGATACCCATCAGTTCAGTAGATGTATCAGGCCTTATCTGGATCGTCTTTTCAGGTCCTTTTGCTTCTTGGCCAATATCCGGCTTTTGGCTTTTATCAGGAGCATGATCTGAGCCGTCTTCTATCAGCTCTTTTCCAAATCTCTGGAACGCATATTCTGTTATCCTTTCTTCATCCCTGAAATATACTGTGCTGTTTGAATATGGGTCTGAGCTGTCCTTTTTGACCTGATATTCTTCTTTTCCTCCATGTTTGGTCCTCCATTTGGTTGCCTTATATATCTCTCTCTCTTCAGCTAGCCTGTTGAACTGAGTCGTTATGAGAGCAGAACAGAAAGTAGAGTCACGGAGTGGCATTTGCTGCTGATTCTCAAGTTCATGATGCAGCCATTCAGCTGCTTCCTGCTTCAAAATCGCTCCATACCTGTCTATGTAGACTAAAAATGCTTCCAGGACAATTGCTTGTATTTCATCTTTCACTGCCTTATATCTGTCCTTTTCCAGTCCGAAAGTTCTTCTCCTGGATATATCATCCTGCTTTTCGAGAGAATGCCTTTTTAGTATCTCTTCGAGATTAAGCCCTTTGCAAGTGAGAAAGGACCTAAAATCTTTTTCATAATTCATCATAATAGACGAAAAAGAGACATCATATGAATTTTTTACTTTTGAGTCGTGATTCTAACTGTTTTCTGGGTTTGTTTCATTGATTTTTTGTTTATTGTTCTTGGTTCTATAACCAAGTTCCATAAATTATTAATAATACAATCGCTTTATAGAATATAGTTTGAACAAAGAGCAAACTGATGGAGGTGTGCCTCGATGGACACGAAATCTGGTTCTATAGAGACAAATACAGCAGTTCCAATTGGCAGTATGGCGAAATACCAGTTAAAGGGGCTTAATTATGTTGATGAGGACCCAAATCTTGTGAAATCTCTTGTTGAGTCTAATCTAGCCAAGATCAGGGAATCTGAAAGCCTAAACACCCAGATACGGGTGAAGAAAGTCCATGAACGAGAGACAAACTGTAAGTATCAGGTGAATATGTTGGTTAATGGTGCAGGCAGACTTGTTGCTTCAGAATCAGTGAACAACAATGTCTTTGCAGCTTTGACAGAAGCTTTTGACAACGTGAAAGTCAGGCTTAACAGATGATTGTTCATTTCTGTTTTGCCTTTGATTTTTTCTTTTTATGAACAGGTCTCTTTTTTTTCTTCTTTTTATCCTTCTTCTGAATTTTTTTCTTCTTCTTTGCGTTTTTCTTGGTTTTTTCCCCTGTTTTCTGCTCTTTTCTTTTGAGCTCGTTTATCTCTTTTTTGAAATTGTCCATGAAATCGTCATTTATCTCATATCTTTTTCCAGGCCTAAGCATGATACTGGTTTCGTCTGTTTCTGTCTTCTTGCTGTTGTTGATCATCTGTGTCTTTAGATCAACAACCCTTGCCCTTCCTTTCATATCTTCATCTTCTTCTATTTCATCGACTTCGTCCTGGAAGACATCTTCATCAATCTCTTTTCTTTCTTCATTATGGTCCTGGATATTTTTTCCTAACCTTGAGTTTATGTCATCTATCGATTCCTGAATCTTTTCAATGGACACTCTTATCTTTTCATGCTCATCCCTAAGCATGGTATGTTCAGAATCCAGGTTCCTGAGGTCTTCTGCTTCAAGTGTCTGCAGCTTTATCGCAAGCCTTTCCCTCTCATAGTCAACCTCTTCCTGCTCATATTCCTTCTTTTGTATTATCCTTAGGCTGATCATGATAAAAGGCATCTGCAGAACAGCCAGGGAAATCATGACAGTATTCAGTATAGTCAGGTTTAAGAAACTATCAAGGTCCTGCATGCTGAGATAATAGTTTGCAGAGATCCAAAATGCGATGAATAGAATAAATAGAACCACAAAAAAAAGGCTTCCGAAAAGCCTCATGTAGAAGAGAGCGATCTTCTCTGATAAAGGCCGCTGTTTTCTGTCCGCTTCCTTTTTCTCTAGTTCAAGCTTTTCGTTCTCGAGTTCATCAAGCATGTTTATTGCTTCTTTTCCCCTGATCTCGTCGCTTTGACCTGGCTTGAGCTGCTTGATTGTCCATTCAATCTTTCGCTCGTTCTCGTCTATCTCTTTGAGAATATCTTTGGCCATGAACCCAACCTCTTTTTCTTGGGAATGTTGAGGTGTATGGGTTTAAATAGTTTTTCTTTCTGTGGCGGTTGCCTAAAAAATTGAGATAAAAAGAAGTATTATGCCGAGTATAGCGCAATACCAGCTGAAAATGCTCAGCTTGTTCTTCTGCACTATATACAAGAGCAGTTTCAATGAAAGGAATCCGGTGATTATCGAAAAGACAGTGCCGACTACAATCGGTGCCATTGGCGGTATATTTTCTATTGCTGTCAGCTCAAGTACAGCAGCTCCAAGTATGGCGGGGATTACGAGTATGAACGAGAATCTTGCTGCCTTTTGCCTTTCAATACCCAGAATCATTCCAGTAGATATTGTCGCGCCAGATCTTGATATGCCCGGAAGCAGTGCCATAGCCTGAGAAATCCCGATCATCAATGATCTCTTTGAGTCCATTGCCTTCTCTTTACTGAAACTGAAACCAGACAGGAAGAGCAGAAGTGCAGTTATCAGAAGAGAGATACCTACTGTCGTGAGACTGCTGAAGATTGACTTGATCTGTTTATTTAGGAAGAAGCCAGCAAGCACTATCGGAACAGAGCCTATGATTATGTAAAGAGAGAGATTCAGATATCTCTTCTCCAGCCTGAATACTCCTTTCAAAAGATCCATCAAGTCCTTTCTGAAGACGAAGAATATAACCAGAAGACTTCCGAAGTGAAGCATCACATCGAAAAATACGTCTGATTCCTGCAAGCCTAAGATGTTTTGAAATATGACCAAATGACCCGAAGAACTGACAGGAAGCCATTCTGTTATCCCCTGAACAATGCCCAATATTATCGCTCTTAGGATTTCATCCATATAGTATCAGTACCTTTAGGGTGTCTTTTATTTGTTTTGTTTTTTCATTCTAACATATTCATAAACATTTATAAAGCTTATTTGAAAACCGGGTCTCATGGAAAAGATCTTTATCGAAACACGATATAAGCTTGACTGCGCTCTTGCAAAAAAAGATATCAATAGACTCCCTGAAAAGGTGGCATTGGTCGGGCCAGTCCAATATCTTGATTGCATAAATGAGATAAAAAGGCAGCTTTTGGAGAGCAAAAAAGAAGCAGTTCTTCCAAAGCTTCCTCATGCAGCTTATCCTGGCCAGGTTCTTGGCTGCAGCATATCCAAGATATCTGGTGTGGATGCAATTCTCTTTGTCGGTGATGGTCTTTTCCATCCAATAGCCATGCTGATAAAGAACAAATGCGCGGTCTTCAGTTTCAATCCAAAGAACAAGGCTTTCTCCAGGCTTGATCCTGCAGTCGGAAAAAAGCATAAAAAACGCATCCAGGGAGCCTGCTTGAAGTTTCTCTCAAGCAGGAATATCGGCATACTTGTCTCGACAAAGCCTGGTCAGAACAGGTTGCATGATGCAAGAAAGCTAAGTGAAAAACTGGCTAGAAGGGATGTCAAATCATATATCTTTCTATCAGATAATATTAGTCCGTCTGGTTTGCAGGATTTTCCATTCATCGACTGTTTTGTCAATTCTGCGTGTCCGAGAATCTTCTATGATGACTATACGAAATTTCCTGTGTCAATTGTCAATATTGATGATGTTATGGATATATAGGATTATGTTGGATCACTTACCGTTTGGTTGATCTTTGGGCTTTTTTGGCAGCGAGAAGGTGAATGTTGTGCCTTGATTGACTTTTGAATCCAGTTTTATCCTGCCATTGTGTATGTCGATAATCTTTTTGAATATGACCAGGCCCAATCCAGTACCTCCCTCTGATTTTGTCATAGATGAATCCACCTGATAGAACTTGTTGAATATCTTTTTTCGATTCTCCTCAGATATGCCAATTCCATTGTCTTTTACTGAAACATCAACCCAATCCTTTCTTTCTTTGACAATTATCCTGACTATTCCCTTTTCTTTTGAGAACTTAATCGCGTTCGATACAAGATTCACAAGGGCCTGCTTCATCAGGTCGAAGCTTGCTTTTACCTTTGTCAGTTTCTTTGGTTTTTCAAATACAAGGTTTATGTTTTTTTCTTTTGCGTTCATCTTCATGGAATCTATGGTCTGCTCAATGACCTCTGTAAGATTCAGCTGCTCAAGCTTGTATCGGACCTTTCCCTGCTCCAGCTTTGAGAGGTTCAAGACATCGTTTATCAGCCTTGTAAGCCTGTCGCTTTCTTCAACGACTATCTTTAGGCTCTGCATCTGCTGATCTGTTATCGGACCAAGCTTCTTTGCCAGCATTAGCTTTGAATAGCCCGCAATGCTTGTCAGAGGGGTCCTCAGCTCATGGCTTACGTTGGACACGAATTCAGATTTTATCTTATCGAGCTTCTTTAGCTCTTCGTTCTTCTGCCGAAGCTCTTTTGTCGCAATATCAACCTCTTCCTGAAGCTTCCTGTTGAAATCCCTGACTTCATCATAAAGCCTTGCATTCTCTATTGCTATCGATATATGGTTTGTCAGTATCTCAAGTGATTTTCTGATTCTCCTGTAGTTGTTCTTTTTCTTGCTCTCGAGATTTATTAGCCCGATGGGCTGATCATCTATCAGAAGGGGAATGATAGCCTTTGAACAGACTTCTTTGTTCAGGCAGAGCTTTCTTTTTGTATTCCTGTCAGTCTCCATCCTACTTATATCATTTATTATAGCTGTTCTTGACTTTGCCAGGATTTCTTCAAATGGTGAATCCTTTATTCTTATCTTATTTTTATGATTTTTTCGTGTAAATCTTGGGTGGCTGATCCTGTTCACAAGATGTCCTTTCTCGATCATCATCAGATCTCCGAACTCAGAACCAGTAAGAGTTGAGGTCTTCTCGACAATCCTTTCGAAGAGAAGCGGAAGATTCAGTATAGATCCTATATCTTCGCTTATGTCCAGCAAAGAAGACAGGTTCTCCTTGTCCTGCCATATTCTCTCATAAAGCCTGGAATTCTCTATCGCAATCGCTGCCTGGTTGGAAAGAGCATTCAGAAGATCTATCTCTTCATCAGTGAAATAACGCACCTTTTTTGTATATATATTGATTATGCCTATTGGCGTATTCTCTATGAATAAGGGAACAGAAAGCATGCTCTTTACGCCAAGTCGGGTCAGTATATCCTTTTCAGAGAAATCCTCGCATGAAATATCCCTGAAATATCTGGTCTCAAGGTTCATTATAGGTCCAGAAAAGCACGAACCCTTTACGTCGAACTCCTTTGTGAATCCGTTATCTTCGGGTATCCCATATGACGTGGTCCTGATGAGCTTGTCTTTATCCTCATTCAGGATGAGTATCGAGCAGATATTGACCTTCAGAAGCTTTATTATCTTGACCACAATCAGATTTATTATCTTGTCAAGGTCAAGGGATAGGTTTATCGTGCTTGTTATGTCATATAGTGCTGTCAGTGTCTGGAGCTTTTTTTCATTCTCCCTGAACAGAGAAGCATTATGTATCGATATCGCGATCTGATTTGCAAATGTCATCAGGAAATTCAACTCTTCTGAGTCAAGCTTAATTCCTGAATCCTTGTTGTCTACACTTATCTGTCCGATGACTTCATTTTGGAATATAAGCGGAAGCGCAGCAGATTCAAGCCCTGCAGTCTTCTTCAGAACTTCCTTTTTTGGCTCAGATTCCCTGGTCTTGAGTATTACCGGTTTCATGTGCTTCATCGCAAGATTGGTCTTGGTTCCTTCTTTAGGTATCTCGAATATGAGGTTCCTGAATGTATCGTCAGAAATATAATTGCATTTCCTGCCGTAGAGCTTGTTATCTTTTATCCTGTATATTCTGACCCTGTCATATCCAAGTTCCAAGAATGTCTTCAGTGCGATTTCGTATATCTCATCAACATCAGTGGATTCCTGTAAAGAAACAGATATCTGATAGAGATAGAATAGCCTTTTGTTCAGATGATCAAGTTTCTGTTCAAATCCATACTTTTCCTGATCCTGGACCTTATCATGCCTTCTTCTCTTCATTTTTTTCTTTCTTCCTGATCTTTTTATACACCTCGCAATATGGGCAGATATTTATCTTGTCGTAGCATTGTTTTTTTGAATTTTTCCGCGACATCGTGCCAGGATTAGTCCAGCATCTAGGGTCCTTGGAATTGTACTGTATGCACTTTGTCTTTGTGCAGTTCTTGGCCTCATAACACGTCATGAGCGATTCTTCATCGACATCAAATTTCGGGAGAAGGAAGCTGAATTTTGTCCCTGTCTTTGGTTTGCTCTCTACAGATATTATTCCGCCATGCAGGGCTATTATCTCTTTTACTATGGCAAGACCCAGGCCAGTGCCTGACTGTGTCCTTGTGAGATGAGTGTCGACCTGATAGAACTTATTGAACAACTTCGGTATGTTCTTTTTTGCTATCCCTATTCCGTTGTCCTCGACATCAACACGGATGTAATCCTGCATGTTCGAGATCTTTATTGTTATCTTTCCATTCTGTTTGGAAAACTTGACTGCATTGCTTACCAGGTTTGTTATTACCTGTGTTATCTTCACCCTGTCGATCTTTATTTTCGGCAGCTTTTTTGGAATAAGAAGCTTAAGCTCTATTCCTTTTTTCTTTGCCATCCTGAGTGCCGGGCTGTCCATTATACACTTTTCCAGGTCTTCTTCCTGCTTTTTGATCTTCATCCTGCCTGCTTCTAATTTGGACAGGTCAAGAAGATCGTTCACAAGGGTCGAGAGTCTTTCAGATTCCTTATGTATTACCTTAATCGCCTTTTCCTGCTTTTCAGCCATCCTGCCGAGCTTGCGGTCCTTTAGGAGAAGTGAGTAACCTTTTATGCATGTAAGGGGTGTTCGAAGCTCATGGGAGACCGTGCTAATGAATTCTGTCTTGAGATTCTCTATCTCCTTTAGCTTAGTTATGTCTTCCAGGACAATAACTGCACCGGTTATCCTTTTTTTCTCGTCCTGGACCGGTGATATCATAGCCCTTATGACTTTCTTTGTGTTTTCTACCTCAACTGAAACCTCTCTTGATTTTTCAAGGAATCTTCTCTTTTTTGGGACAATCTCATCCTCTTCTTTTGGTATGTCGTAGAAGAGTCCCTCTATCCTGAACTTACGCAGGAAATGTATTATGTTCTTTTTTAATACCTTTTTTTTGCTTATATTGAAAAGCTCTTCAGCTGAAGGATTGAATATCAGAACATTCAAATCCTTGTTCGTCACTATCACTCCCTCGACCATGCTGTCTATTATCAGCTCTGCTTTTGTCTTTTCCTGCCTGGCAATCGATGAATATTTGGTCCTTTCCTCCTTCTCTGACTTAAGATTGTCTATCATTTTATTGAAATTGTCAATCAGTCTTCCTACCTCGTCGTTGCTGCGCTTCTTAATCTTGTAGTCAAGCTGACCTTTAGCCACAAGCTGTGTACCTATTATCAGCTTATCTATAGGTGCAGTGATGCTCTTGGCATAGAAATAGCTGATTACCGCAGTTATGAAGAAAGTGACCGAGATTACGGCAAAAGCCTCTCTCTTGAGATTATCTGATATATTGACTGTATCAGTGTCAGAAATTATGACCTGGCTGATCCTGAGGATATACAGACCTACAACTACTGATGATATAAGAACAAGAGCCATCAGCACAAATATTATCTTTGCCCTTATCGTGAAATTGAACTTTATCTCTGCTCTCTTATCGTTCAGTCTCAAATTTGCCCTTCACCTTGTATTTATCCGAATTGAGTATCTCTTCGAATTCAGCCTGCAGAGAACTCCTCTTTTTAGACTTCTTGTTGAACCAGTAGTAGTATACAGCAAATGCCATAAATCCAAGTGCAATAACAAATATAATCTTCTCGAAATCCTGTGCGTGCGCCATATTAAGATCCATCATGATACCTCCAATGCATTGAAAACCTTGTCTTCATCCATTTCGCTCCTGCGGGCCTCGTCAAGTTTCATCTTCCTTATTTTCAATGATATATTATCTTTTCCTTTTACTTCTTTTGTGATAAATTTCAATAGGTTGCTGAAAGAGTCCTTAATCTTCATTATGATTTCCTCTTTTTCAGCAAATATTATAAAATCGTCCTTGACTGTATGACAGACGAATGCACCCGGGCCTGCGGTCTTCATTATCTCAGAAAGAAGACGGGAGAAGAGCACAATCAGCTCGTTCATCTTCTTTACACTCTCTTCTTTTTCTTTTTTAGGATAGTTTATCTTAATGTTGAATACAAAACAATTCTCATTTTCCTTGAGTTTATCGGATAGCATCTGTCTTGCGGTGCCTATGCCTGGCAAATGGGTCAAAGGATGTATGTCTATATTCTTTGAAGTTCGTCTTAGCACCATACTGACCCTTGCCTCCAGCTCCATAGGGTCAAATGGCTTTGTTATATAGTCGTCCGCTCCTATTTTCATGCCCTTGAGCTTGTCTGTGAGCTCTCCTTTCGCAGATAGGATTATGACCGGGATGTGCTGTGTCAGGGCATTCTCCTTTAATTTCTGACAGACCTCAAATCCGTTTATATTCGGCATCATGAGATCCAATATTATTATGTCTGGTGTCTCTCTGTAGACCTTATCAAGAGCGTCAAAACCAGAATATGCCTTTATGATATTATATTGGCTGGACATAAGTGAAATCGCGACCAGGTCTACCACATGAGGTTCATCATCAACTATCAATACAGTCGGTTTATCCCTCTTCTTGCTCAGATGCCAGACCTTAGCAGATGCAACCTCTTCATAGTCCAGAAGATGATGTGCTTTCATTATCTCCAGATATTTTGAGACTGTGATTCTATTATGTCCAACAATCTTAGAAATCTCACTTGCAGAGGCTCCGTATTGCTTTGTCTTTAAGAATTCGATTATCTTATTTTTAATGTCGATGTTTAAGTTTTTCATTCAATGAATGAATCGTATTATGTTTAAAAATGTTATGGTTTGCTTAACATAGCTGTTCATCAGAAGTGCCAGTTAAACTCTTTTTTCTTTGATTTAATACTTGTACTTAAATCATCCTATTGTATTGTAACCAAGCATGAATCCCGCCTCTTCTGAGGAAATTTCTCCATTATCTAGCTGGTCCTCTGTTCCTTCATGGGAATATATATCTTCTGCTTCCTGAGCAACTATGTCCTGTTCTTCTGATATCTCTTCTTTCATTATCATCCACCTCCTTGTCTTTTAATCAGTAATTGAAACCTCGACCTTTTTAGACAGCTCATCCGGGTCAAATGGTTTGGTCATGTAATCGTCAGCCCCGACATCGATAGCCTGCAGCTTGTCATTGAGCTGATTCTTGGCTGATAATATTATGAGTGGGATGTTCTTTGTATCACTATCTTTCTTCAGAATCTTGCATAGTTCATAACCGTCCATGTTCGGCATCATTATATCTATCAATACCAGATCCGGTCTTGTGTGATTCTTTATCATCTGCAGGGCTTCCCTTGCAGAATATGCTTCCATTATATTGTATCTATCATTGCTCAGAGAAAGCCTGACGAGATTCACTATGTGAGGCTCGTCATCAATTATCATTATGTTCTTCTTCATTTTCCCATCCTCTTATGTCTGTAAACCAAATCATTAATCAGCCTCAATATGTCCAAAATAATCCAATGCAGGCAATAATTGCCTGCGGATAATAAATTAAGCGACCTTTGAGGGGTTTTGATAACTCGTTTTGGTATACAACGTTGTTTATCAGTTCTGATTAAGTAAAGCATAATTCGTATATAAATTTTATTGTATTGAAGAAGATAGGTTTTAGAAATGCGCAGCTATGAAGAAATAATCTGTGCTATCTAATTCTTGTTGAGGCTGATCTTGCCCTTTTCAGCGCAGATCGTAACTTCATCGTCTTCTGTTATCTTGCTTATCTTGGTCACGAGTTCAGGCAGAAGTATCCTGTTTCCTCGCATGTCAAGAGTAGTCAGAATGTTATCGCATTTGTTGCTGTCAAGGGTGCTTATTATCTCTTTTGTGCCATTGACCTTATGCAGTTCCTTAAATTCTTTTGATTTCTTATGCAGATATTTCGCTATCTTTTCTGCCACATTTATGGATGTGGTGTTTGTTATGCCCTGCAGCCCAGGTGATATGTTGATCTCGATAACCAAGGGGCCCTTGTGGCTTTCAAGGATATCTACTGCGCATATATCTGCACCTATAGATTTTGCAGCTGCGACCGCAATCTTCTTGGTCTTGTCATCGACCTTGTAGACCAGTCCTTCGCCTCCTGCATGGATGTTGGACCTTTTCTCTCCCTTGACACCCTTTCTTTGTATCGCTGCTGCGACTTCATTGCCTATCACTATGACTCTTATGTCTGTTGCGTTAGTCTCTATGTATTCCTGTATTATGAAAGGCTGCTTGAGGCTTGTCAGTGCATCAAGGATAGATGAGGCTGAAGCATATGAATCTGCAAACATCACGCCTTTTCCCTGTGTGCCTTCTACGAATTTCATTATTATTGGATAGTTTATAGTCTTGAGGATATTCTTTCCAGCGTCTACAGAAGATGAAAGATATGTTATCGGCATTGGAATCTTCGCTGTCTGGAATTTCAGCTGAGAGAGAAGCTTGTTGTGAGCTACAGTATATGCGCTAGGCTTTATAGGCAGATAACACCTGTTCTGAAGAAGCGTTGAGAGCGACCTTTGGATCGGTGCATATCGAAAAGAGCCTTTGATATAAACGCAATCATAGTCCTTTAGAGGCTGTTCATCATAGAGAACTGGATTGACACGGCTTCCTAGATTAATCTCTATCTTGGATATGTTCAGAAAGTCAACTTCGTCGAAGACTTTCTTCATCTCCTCGTAAGTCCATTTCGAACTTACGCTCCCCAGACTTATCAATGCAGCTTTCATGTGAATCACTTATTAGGGTCTATCAAAAAATCCCTTTTTGTCAAAGATTTTCTTCCCACGAGTATCTTGTATCTCATCTTTGACCTGTCTGCAATAGTAAAAGTGGTCTTGATATGCTCTTCTCCTATGGAAATCTCTGCGTCAACTACTGGCCTGAGAGACTGGCCATTTGCACTTTTCACAACAGTGGTCCTGATAATCGGCCCCAGATTCATGTCTGCGGCAAGACTTGCGTCAATGGAGTTGGATGCTGCTCCTGTGTCTATCCTTGCTGTGATCTCTTTGCTCTTCTTCTTGTCGTCGGAATATATGGTCACCTTCTCTGTCAGACCGATTATTATCTTATCCATCATCTGAAAGCCTACGAAAAGAGGTTAGTTTTTAAATTTTATTGTTCTTTTGCTTTCATTGTCGGAAATGCAATGACTTCCTTGATAGAATCAGTACCTGTGAAAAGCATGACAAGTCGATCAATACCAATGCCCAGACCTCCTGTAGGCGGCATGCAGTATTCTATCGCCTGTACAAAGTCCTCGTCCATCGGATGGGCCTCATCGTTTATAATCCTCTCCTTCTCCTGTTGTTCCAGCCTCTTGCGTTGGTCTTTTGGATCATTGAGCTCTGAATAGGCATTTGCCCATTCCTGACCTGCAATAAATAGCTCAAACCTCTCTGTGAGTCCTTTCTCCTTGCGATGAATCTTTGTGAGAGGACATATCTCTTCAGGATAGTCTATTATGAATGTTGGCTGAATCAATTTCTCCTCGACCAAGGTCTCGAACAGTGCGTTTATGATAAGACCTCTTGAGGGTTTACCTATTATGTCTAGTCCGTGCTTTGGAATGAGTTCTTTTAGCTCGTCAAGAGACATCGCCGAGACATCGATTCCTGCATGCTTCTCTATTGCCTGCAGCATAGGGACCCTTTCCCATTTTGAGTTGATGTTTATATCATGTCCTCTGTAGCTGAAGACATCCTTTTTGAATATGTTTTTCGCTATCCTTTTCACAAGCTCTTCAGTCAGATCCATCATGTCATTGTAATCTGCATATGCCTCATAGAGCTCAAGCATCGTGAACTCCGGATTATGGCTGTAGTCGATACCCTCGTTTCGGAAGTTCTTCGATATATCATATACTTTTTCGAATCCTCCGACGATCAGCCTCTTTAGGTAGAGTTCAGGGGATATCTTAAGATACAGTCTCATGTCAAGCGCATTATGATGGGTGACGAACGGCTTTGCGCTGGCACCGCCATAGATGGGCTGGAGGGCAGGTGTCTCAAACTCGATGAATCCTCTCTCATCCAGGAAGTTTCGAATCTCCCTGATTATCCTTGCCCTATGCCTGAACCTTTGCCTCGCTTCTGGATTTGTCATGAAATCCAGATATCTTTGCCTGTATCTCACTTCCTGGTCTTTTAGGCCATGAAATTTCTCTGGCAGCGGACGGATGCCCTTGCTGAGGACCTGGAATCTGTCAGCGAATATCGAGAGCTCCCCAGTCTTTGTCTTGAATATCTTTCCTTCAACTCCTATGAAATCACCAATGTCCAGAAGTTTTACTAAATCGTACTGGTTGTCTCTCATGTTATCTTTTCTAAAGTATATCTGAATCTGGCCTGTGCCGTCCATGATATGGCTGAAGGCTGCCTTTCCCATCCTCCTAAATGACATTATCCTGCCAGCTACTGATGCACTGTCCTCTGTGTTTTCATGCTCCTTCAGATGCGGGTATTTCTCATGAAGCTCTTGTGCCTTGTGGGTCGGCTTATAGCTGTAAGGATATGGATTTATCCCTAATTTCCTTATCTCTTCTATCTTCCTTATCCTGTCTTTCATGAGATTGTCTATCGGTTCTTCCATTAATCTCTTATGAATTGAGGGTTATTTTTAAAGCTTTTGTATGGATGCTATAGTTTTCTTTTGAATAAACCAGTTTTTACGATGATCAGGACAAGATCCTGACTTAGCCATTAGACAGTAAGGTTTTAATAGTAGATGCTAACCCCTTTTTTCCATGCTTATCGGAGGAAAACAATTCAAGGAGGATCTGGAAAATGCCACTGCAGAGGTCAGTTCGCAGAGTACCAAGATTTCCCAGATAAGCGATGATCTTGAGAAGATCAAAAAAGAACTCAATTCTGTGCATGATGATATTGTAAAGACCAAGCATGAATCAAAAGACGTAGTCTCTGAGCTTCGAAAGACCATGAAGGAGACGCAAAAGCTCAATGAGAAGTATTCAAAGAAAATCTACGATATATCTATCTTTGAAAAGGACGTCAAGGAGATGATCAGGGATAAACTTGATAGTGAGCTTAAGAGTGAGCTAATGTCTTATTTTGAGGATTTCAAGGCAGGTCTTTCGTGCTTCAATGAGATGAAAGAGGATGTCTCTTCGGTCATCAAGAGGACAGAAAGCCTTTCCTCAGAGATAGATAAATTCAAGGAGATCGCATCACGCATAAAAAAGGAGGACTTCCAGCTGGTTAATTATATCCGAAACATAAGGGCAATGGAGAAAGAGAAGATCAGGCTAATCAAGAAGATAGACTCTCTGGAAAGGCTATGCGGCCGGCTCAGCAGGAAGTGATACTCTTGCTTTAATCTTTCTTACAGCTTTTTGCCCAGTTTCATCCTTATGTTGGTCAATTCTATCAGGATCGCGGTCAGTATGAAGAAGAGCAGGAACAGGGCGCCATTGCTGTCAAAATCTGCGATTATGTAGCCTGCCAGACCAACGGTTATCGCGATGAGCGCATTGGTCAGACCGCTTTTGTCCTTTGGTTTTGGAATCTGCTTTTTTGCTTGTTTCTTCATGTTTAGATAGTTTTATTGATTTGAGGATTTATAAATTTTATTTTTTAATGAGCTAATATGAAATCCTATCCTACCTGCGGTTTCGTCCGCAGAGCACCGACGTACGTTGAA
>CAYMIF010000038.1:0-19792 GCA_964390375.1 uncultured Methanosarcinales archaeon | reverse complement strand
GAATATGGATAGACAGGGCAAGCAGCTATGATGCAAATATCACAATCAAGAATGTGGTCGTACGCGACTGGGCGCAGGCCGGCATATACGACAGGAATGCTGAGAACATAACAATCGCGAATGTGACGGCCACAAGCAACACCGCGAACGGAATACATATCTATGCTGATTATGCGAGAATCACGAATGTCACTGTCTTTGACAATAATGATGGAATTGAGCTTTATTATTCGCAGCATCATAACATAACAGATTCAAATATCACCGGAAACAACTTCAACATAGAATATAACACAGATGAGACAGAATGCGACAGCGTGCTTGAGAACGTGACCGGAGAAGACGGACTGCCCATACTGCTCTTCAACAGGACTGTCGATATAGTAGACTGGTATGATAATTTCTCAGACATAATCATATGCGGAGGCGATGACTCGCGGATCGAGAACGTGACAAGGATAATGGACTCGCACCACAGTGTGCCGATACAGGTCAGATACTCGAGCAGGGTCAATATCTCTGATATCAGGGTGAATTATACATATACACCTGTTTTCATGACGGGTGCTGAACATGCTAAAGTCGAAGATGTTGAGATATATAACAGCTACAACGGAATATACAGCTGGTCTGCATCTGATGATACTGTGATTCGGGACAGCTACATTTTCAACAGCTCTAATGTCGGGCTATGGATCTGGGGAGACAGAAATAATGTCACTAATATAACACTTGATGAATGCGAAACAGGAATTGAACTATATTATACTGAAGAGTCAATTATCAACAATTCTGTGATCCGCGACAGCAGCAACAGAGGGATACTGATAAGGGAGACAAACAGGACAAGGATATACAACAACCTGTTCAACAATACCGATAATGTCGAATTCATAGGAACTGTACTGGAGAGCTTCTGGAACACGACTGAGCAGACCGGCAGCCGGATCATCGGACAAGGAACTGACATCGCAGGGAATTTCTGGGCCAATCCTTTAGGCACCGGCTTTTCAGAGAACTGCACAGATACAGACCACGACGGCTTCTGTGACATTGCCTATAATGTCACGACGAACTCAAGCTGCAGTGGTGGTGCAGACTGCGGAAACAACACGGACTACAGAGCGCTTTCTAGCGACTATGACAACTATTACCTGCAGGGATGCGCCAACATCACGGCACCAGGGAACTATTACCTGGCTAAGAACATAAGCGATTCTTCAATCAGCTACTGCATGAACATATCAGCCAATGATGTCACACTGAACTGCCAGGGAAATGAGATAGACGGGGATGATGATGCTGTATTAGGTGTTTATGTGTCAAGAGATGCCTCTACTGTGAGCAATGTGAATCTTGTGAACTGCACAGTTTCAGACTGGGACAGGGCAGGCATACTTTTTAGCAATGCAAGCAAGAACACAATAAGCTATACCAGTATCAGCTCAAACGATGATTCAGGATTGCTGCTAAACTACAGCTCAAACAACTCAGTCGAGGAATGCGAAGTCAGCGGCAATTCGAACGGAATAGAGATGAACTATGCTGATCAAAACAACATAAGCAACTCAACAGGACAATCCAACACCTATATGATATACATGACTGATTCCTCTACCAATTCCATCAGAGACTCGTATTTCAACGCAAGCTTCGGAGAGATCGTTGCAAGCGACTGCTCTGACCTGACCATAGATGATGTTGACACAAAGGACAACAACAATGCATGGAGCTTCAGCAGCTGCAGCGATGTGACAATCAAAGACAGCAGCATCACTGAGCATGCAATAGGACTGATGCTCACCAATTCCTATAACATCATCGTTAACAATACAGTGATCGCGAACAGCTCATCGCAGGATGTCATGGTAAGCAATCTCCTGGAGACGCAGTGCGACAATGTTTTCGAAAACGTCACCGGCTCTGGCGGCGGAGAGATCGGATACTATAACTACAGCGCAACCATCGGCAACAGGAGCTTTGCACAGCTGATACTATGCGATGCAGACAACTCGAATCTCACTAATATCACAGTGAACGGATCTCCTGACAGGTTCAACAACAACATGATCATATACATGACGCAATCCGCCACAATCGAAGAACTGGAATCATCCGGTAATCTTCAGGGATTATATATCTACGGCTCAGACAACCTGATAATCAGGAATGCTACATTCGTTGAAAATAAACAGTATGGACTATATTCAACCGGAAGCTATAACAGCATTTATTCAGGAATCGAATCTTCGGCGAATGACAGGGGAATATATCTTTCGAACAGCTATGGCAACAAATTCCTTGATTCAAATCTGAGCCAGAACAATTACTCGATATACATGAGAGGCAATTCATACAATAATATGTTCTATGATTCAATAGCCAATGACTCATATTATTCAGACCTATATCTATATGCCTTCGGCAATGCAGACCAGAACAACACCATATTCAATACGACATTGAGATATGACAATATCACATTCGAGGATTGCGAGGATGCCGGCGATGTTTGCAGGATATACGCAAAATGGTATGCTGACGTGCATGTGAACTACAGCAACTCAACGAATGCTTCAGGCGAGTCTGTCTATGGATACAATTCAACAGATGGACTTATAGATTCGGGACTAACCGACAACACCGGCAATATCAGGCTCAATCTTACTGAGGTAGAAATATGGAGCGATGCGTCAGGTGTCAATTATACCAGCAACCTTCAATATCACTCTAACTATACAGTCAATGTCTCTGATGGGTACTATTATGACTCTGCATGGGTAAATATGTCGACGAACAGGGAGATAAGCCTCAGTTTCGGTCTTGATATAACTGAGCCATATATTGTCCTGAATGAGCCTGCTAAAGAATACAATACGACTGATCAGAACATAACATTCAACTGGACAGCCTATGACAACTATGAGACAAACCTATACTGCAACCTGACAATCAACAACAGCGTGAATGCAAGCTCAATCCTATCAGTCAATGCAACAGAAAGAAACCATACAGTATATAATTTCAGCGACAACCTCTATTCGTGGAACATCACTTGCTGGGATGCAGAGGACAATGTAAATACGTCCGAGACCAGAAGCTTCAGGGTGGATACTGCTGGTCCTGTTATTGATTCCCGAAACCAGACCATCAAGAATAATGAATCACTCTGGTTCAACCTCAATGCAACAGACATGACTGATGTGGATGAGAACAGCTGGAGAGTGAATGACACTGACTTCAACCTGACATTCGGCGGGAACCTGACGAATGCCTCGAACCTGACTGTCGGCTATCATTACCTCAACATCAGCGTGAATGACACACTCGATAATGTAGGATGGATTTTGATGTGGGTCATGGTGAATGAATCAAACAGGCCGCCACTGGCCGTGAACCTTACTGCTCCAGCAGATAATTCGACAATCATAAACAGGACACCTCTGTTCTCATGGAATGCTTCGCGGGATCCGGACCGCGATGATATATGGTATAATCTTATTGTCGATGATACCGAGACCTTCGACTTCCCTGAGATAAACATATCGACAAATCTCACGAACTATACAGACATATCAGAACTTGCTTTCGGCACATATTACTGGATGGTCACTGCGTCAGACAACAAGTCAGTGCCTGTGAACAGCTCGAAATTCAACTTCACTCTCATATCAGCAGTGGTGATCTCGCTTCCGAATGAGACCATATCGTTCGGAACGATAGGAAGCAACGGAACCAATGATACAAGTGATGAGAACCCGTATCCTTTCGTTATCCAGAATGACGGAAACTGCGAGATAGATATAAATATAAACTCTACTGGGATTTGGAGAAGCGTAGGACTGAACACAAGCTACTACCAGATCAAGGCAGACAACACAACAGAAACCGGAGCATTCAACTGGACAGCATCAGTCACAACTTGGATGAATATCACAAACGAAAGCCTTATCATAAAAACACTACAGCACAACAGGACAATAGACACTGCTAAGGTGGATATCAGGATAGAGGTTCCTCCTGATGAAGCTGCAGGAGATAAACGTGATGTCGTGACATTCATAGCGATGGAGACCTGAGATGGAAAGGAAGATCTATTTTATCGGAGCGTTGATCGCAATTGCGATGATTATTGTATCGTCAGATGTATCTGCTATCGGAATCGCACCAGGAAAGATGGACATAGACTATAATCCAGGTCAGAGCAGAAAAGAGACGCTCATGATAATCAACAACGAACTCAAGGAATCACACGTGATGCTGTACGTAGACGAGAAGTATGAGAATATAATACAGTTCGATGAAAAGGTCATCGACATGACTGCTGATGACTCGAAAAAAGACGTGGGAATAACAGTTGACATACCGCAGGACGGCTTATCTTACGGTCCTAATACAATCGAGATCATCGCTACAGAATTCCCGTTCAGGAAAGAGGAGCTGGGATCAAACGTCGATTCACTTCAGGCTGTTGTCAGCCAGGTCATCATCAACGTGCCTTATCCAGGCAAATATCTTGAGGCTGATTTTTCATTCGTTGTAAAAGATATAGATGATCCTATAGCATTTGTCATAAAAGCTGAGAACAAAGGGCAGGAGGACATAGACGAGGTTTCGGCAGTGATTGACATATACGGGCCTACTAATGAGCTCATATCCACACTGACCACGACCAAGAAAGCAGTAGATAAAGGTAAGATGAGAGAGATCGTGGCGTATTACCATCATAATCTAGGTATTGGCAAATACTACGCCAAGGCCACGATAAACTATGACGGATCTATGCTTGAGAAAGAAGTCGTGTTCGAGGTAGGCGACCAGTCAATCAAGATCGTGGACGTGACAGCAGAAGAATTCGAACTGGGAGACATCGCAAGGTTCCAGATATGGATAAAGAACAACTGGAACGAGATAGTAGATGACATCTACGGAGACATGGTCATCAAGGACGACTACGGAAGGACGCTGACAAAGTTCACGACAGCATCAGTACAGATCGAGCCGTTTTCAACAAAGCACCTGGATGCTTATTGGGACACTGCAGGCCAGGAAGTCGGAACATATCCTGCGAAGCTTGTTGTGCATTACGAAGGACAGAATATCGAGGAAAACTTCAATATAAAGCTTGAGAAAGACAATATCGTGACTGATTTTACTGAACCTATAGTCGCAAAGGCGGTGAGCGAAGAGGCAGAGGAATCGTTCCTTGATAAGGATACGCTTATCATCATCCTTGTCGTGTTCTCGATGTTCGCGAACACGCTCCTGATCATGTTCCTTGTGAGGAGGAAGAAGAATGATCAATGAGAATAGAAAATATGTAGAAGACATAAAAAAAAGAGGCATGAGTAACTTGAAAGCTGCAACCTTTTTTGTTTTATTATCGCTTTCCTGCGGAATGGCATATGGAGCAGACTATTATATTGATTATGAAGCAGGTGATGACGCAAACATCGGTACGCAGGCAAGTCCCTGGAAGCATGCTCCTGGAGATATCAATGCTTCAGGAAATGCAGACATATTGCCGCAGCCAGGCGACACCATCTATTTCAAAGGAGGTGTGAAATACAAGGGTAAGATAGATATCAGAGTCGACGGGGCTTCGGGAAACCCTATTACCTACAAGGGAGACGGCTGGGGCAGCGAGAAAGCGATATTCGACGGCTCTGAGGAGATCTCGGGGTGGCAGAAATGCACACAAGCAGTATGCGGAGACCATCCTCATCTGGACAAGATATACTATGCAGACATACCCTGGGAACAGACACCATTCAAGGCAAACCTTTATCTTGATGACCAGATGCAGTGGGTCGCGCATGATACTAATATACCTGATCCGTTCTATCTTGATGACCTGAACCATTACAATGTCATCCCAAAGAGCTCAACTGAGAAGCGAAACTACCAGGACCATGTTTTTGACAGCGAGATGTTCTGTCCGACCGGAAACGAAGACAACTGCAACCCTCACTATTATGACGGCGGATGGGTGGGGATGTGGGTGACCAGCAATATTGTCGACTGGAAGCCAGTCACCAGCTATTCTCCTACCAGCCACATCCTATATCATGATAACATGAAAAATCCACCTTATACCCATAGTTCACGGGACAACTACTACTGCCTCTTCAACATACTGCCTCTTCTTGACCAGGAAGGAGAATATGTAGTCAATGAATCAGGAAAAAGGGTCTTTCTCTGGCCCACCGGGGATGTCGACCTGGAGAGCTCGGGCGAGGTCACGATATCTATGCGAGGAAGCCTGCTAAAAGCCGACTCGAGCCATGTGGTCGTGGAAGGGATAATATTCCAAAAAGGAATCAACAACCACCTATATATAGGATATAAGGAGATCGTCAATTCACATATCCTGAACAATGAGTTTAGATACGGCAAAGGGACAGACTCTCATCAGGTGATAATCAGCACATGCGATGGATGCACTGTCCATAACAACAGGTGGAACCATAATTCAGGAAAGCTCAGAGGGGTTCTTGTCAACTGGAAACAGAGCTATAACATCATTATAAGCAACAATGTGATCGACAAACAGGGAAGCACGCTCATTGTCTTCTATTCCTGCATCGGCTGCAAGATACTCAACAATACGCTCCTGAACTCCAGAGGAAGTCACAGCAATGGAATGGCTACATACGGGCTGACCCATACACGATTTGTCGAGGACATAGTTATCGACGGAAACAAGGTCATCAATGTTCTCCGTCCGCATACCCTGAATTCAGCCAAGAACTTTACGGTTTCGAACAACATATTCTATGGAGGCGGATCCCAGTCTGTGTCTTTTTGGACAGGAACCTACAGTGATTTCAGATATGTCAACAACATAATGATCAATACCAATAACAAAAAAAGCTTTTATCAGGACAATATAGTCTCTAACCTGGTTGTCAAGAATAATATACTTGAAGGGAAGGTGAACGGTGATTTTGTCTCCAACAACATATTTACTGCACTTGCTGACGGGCAAAGCGAGGCAGATATAGCTGGCCAGGGTTTCTTGGAGACTGACCTTGACAAGCTTTTTTTGGACCATTCGTCATATGATTTTTTGTACCCTTCTGACAGCCCTGCGATCGATTCTGGTGTGCCGACAGAGACAGAACATGATCTTCTCATGAATACGAGGCCTTTTGGGCTTGAGTATGATATAGGTGCCTATGAGTATCAGGGATGCGTCGAGGTGACAGAAGCAGATGTCCTGGAAAAGATAGGGAGATGGAAGACAGGGGAATACGGTATAAGGTCGATCGTCAGACTGATCGTGAGATGGAGAGAAGGATGCCAGACTTAATAAGGAATTTAACTAGTATTACATAATAGCCATGGGATTCAAACAAAATATATAAATGAGTTTTTTAAATATGAATAAGATGGATAAGATATGGATGATTTGTTTCGTCATGATATTATCAGCTCAAGCAGCCCTTGGCGCAGGCCCGAATGTCTCTATCGGAAGCAACAAGGAATTGATAGTCAACGGCGAGACCTTCTTCCCGATATTTTCCTGGTCAAATACAATAGACGAACTTGACGACATGGAAGCTGACGGGCTGAACATGGGCATGGGCATCGCAAAAAGGGATGAAGACAATGCAAGAGGATATTTCGACAAGCTTGAAGAGCTTGACATGTACGGTGTTGTGGACGGAAGAACAGGCAGAGGATATATCCAGGAACTTGTGGATGACCCAAGAGCCATGGCCTGGCTTGCTGCACATGAGCAGGACATGGACAAACAACCTGAGAGGATACAACCGCGAAGCTTCCCCAGAGAGATACAGGAAGACATCGATGAATTCTTCCAGGTCGATTCCAGCAGACCAAGCATAAACCTTCTCACTGCACGATTCCTGTCAACACGCACCTATATCAACTGGAACCAATGGATGAACGGAACCTATGACATGTATTATGATTATGCAGATGTCGGGGACATCCTTGTCTATGACTTCTATCCTGTACAGATATGGGGAACATCGACAGACAGGATAGTCGATATCGCTGATGCGACAAACGAACTCCGTTATCTTTACGGCGAAGATGAAAAGCCGGTGTGGGCAATAGTCGAAGCAGATGCAGCATCTGGAATCACTCCGGTGCAGGTCAGAAATGAAGTGTGGTCTGCAATCATAAACGGAGCTACAGGGATCGGCTACTGGGGATATAATTCCGGTTTTACCTATACCTGGGTCATCAACAATGATGTGAAAGACCTTCTTAGGGATATGAATCCGAGAATCCAGAGACTTAAGGAGGTCATATTTGCTGATCCTTGGGATGGAGTCAGCATAGAAACACAGAACGGCTATCGAATAGACTATACCTCTCGTCTGGCAAACAACTCTGTATACATATTTGCGGTCAATCTTGACATGGACAGAAATCCAGAGACTGTGGAATTCACTGTTGCCGGAGCCAGCAATAACTCATATATCACAGTCCTTGGAGAGGACAGGACCCTGGCTGCACAAGAAGGTATTTTCAGCGATGATTTTGATGCGCTTGAGGTTCACCTTTACCAGATCGTTGAGGGTGACCTGGATTGCGTGACAGACCAGATACTGGCCAGTTACATCGCGTCTTGGAAGCAGGGGGATTTTGGGATGGATGAGCTTATCGATATCATCTTACAATGGAAGGATGGGTGCAGCTGATGAGAATAATGATACTAATTGCACTCTTTATGGCTGTCTTTGCCAGCCATGCCTGGGCATCATGCGAATCAGGAACAGATGAATCCATAGAACAGTTCGGGATAACGTGGACATTCGACAAAGAATATACGTGCGGAACATTCGCAAATGGTGACTACTGGGTGCTAGGTCCTGTCAGGATCATCGACACAGAACCAGAATCAGTGAATATTTCAGGCAGGATAATGCACGGGTCGATGATAAATCCAGACAGAAGCGGACAAGCATATGACAGCAGCGCTTATGCATGGATGGGAATAGAACACAATGCTGGAGCGAACGTGACGAGATACGGATTTGCGGACGTACCCTGTGCAAGCTCGTTTATCACTGCAGTCAGCCATGAAGATGCGGATTCCAGACCAAGATTGAAGAAAGCCGCGATCCTTACTGTTCTTTGCCAGGAGCCGGATGAAGGATCTTTCAGACCAGCATATTCAGGGCATGACAAAACAATCCTATATAATATCGATGACATAGATTATTCTTATCTTGAAGAGCTAAGCCCTGTTCCTTCCACTCCAGAGATAAATAAAGTGGAACAATATTTCGAGAAGCCTTGGATAGACCATATTGCAGGATGGACCTCAAGATTTATACACCCATCAGAGAACATGAAAGATTATGGAAGGGACATATCAAACCAGGTAGGCATAGGTGCCCTGATGCTTCATCTTGACTACTCAGAGGCAGATGATTTCTCAACATACGGTACAAATGATAAATATAAGGAAAAACTGCTCGTCAGGTATCTTCAGCTTGGAATTGACATCAAAGGCCTTGTCGATATAGGTATCGACTGGCCGAATGACGGCGGCCATCAGCAGTCCAGAAAATGGCCGATACTTCTTGCAGGAATCATTCTGGGAGACCATGAGATGAAGAATATCGGAGAAAAGTCAGGTGATTATCTTTATGAGAACCCTGATGAATATATTCATTTCGGAGAGGATGACCAGACGTTCTATGTGACAAAACACCCACTGGGAACAGAGTATCCTGGCAGCGAGGAATACGATGTCTTCATACAACCTTACAAGCTGAGAGGATATCACGGGAGCTATACAAGCGGAGAGGCAAGGTTCACAAAAGGCTCAAACGTAGTGGAGGGGATAGGCACAAATTGGCATGACGGCGATGATTTCGTCATGATCGGAGCAAATGATTCTGAGATGTTCAGCCCTACCGGCAGGGCATATGCTATCTCAGAAATCTCAGACCATGATACTATAATAATAGAACAAGATTACAGGGGTTATCCAGAAGACCCGGACGGAACAGAATATGTATATGATAATTATATCATATCAGACCTGGTCTCTTATGGTCATGCAAGGAGAGACAAATACTACGATGTTGATGAATATACAAAAAAACATGCCGGCCTGCCTGAATGGGGAATCCGGCACAGCAACTACAGGATGCTCGACAGTGTTACATGGGGTGTATCCTACAGGCAATGCTGCACAGCCAATTCCTTCGCAGGGTATGTCCTGGCTGCCCTGATCATGATGGACAGCAGCAATTCCAGAGAACTTTGGAACCACAATGCGCTTTTCGACTACCAAGACAGATACATGCACAATGAGATCATATCAGGAAATGAAGGAAGCTATAGCCGACAAGCATCTGGATTTGCAGAAGATATGTGGGATGAATACAGGAGCCAATACGGGTGCTTGTGGACTCCAGACGATGAGGATGACCTTTATTCACAAGGGCATTATGAATGCGCAGGAGAACAGATAAGATGCCTGTGGCAAAATTCTACTGTCGGGACACTTGCTATGACATGCACTGATTATCCTAATCCTACTTCAGAAGATTATGATCCGTGCGGACTTGGTTGCGGAAGCGATAACCCTCATTGCATAACCGAGGAAGAGCTTATCAATATGATCCAGAAATGGAGAGACGGAACTTTTAATATGAATGAGCTAGTGGATGCTATCGGAATATGGAGAACAGGATGCTAGGATATTATAATATCTAAACATTAAGATAATCATTCCTTCTTCAGACACAATTGGCCAGGATTTCATAATATCCTATGATATTAATGAGCATTTTTTGAAAAAATTTATAAAAAAATAAAACAGAAAACAAACCAATGAAAAAAAGAGCGTGCCTATCGTTTCTATTCTTTTTTATAGCCCTTGCAACTGTAACATATAGCTATCCTCCTGATTTCGACGGGTGGAGAGTGCTTCCTGTGCGATCAGAACAGGAATTTGCAGATGGAGCGGTCGGCGGTGCATCAGAACAGCACCCGCACAGCATCGCCAGGTGCTGGGCTGACCCGGATATCATATACTGGTCGCATGACATCGGACATGTGTGGAGGAGCACGGACGCAGGCGAGACATGGCAGAACATGCTCGGCATCGGAGCATATCTTGTTTTTGCGCAGTCAGTCGAGGTCGACCCTGTGGACTGCGACACTATATTCACCATCTTCGACGGCTCTTATATCAAGAACGTGGGATGGACAAGCTCTGCTATCGAGGATTACATAGGATTATATAAATCTTCAGACGGAGGGGACAATTTCGAGCTGGTGCTGACAACGGATGTGCAGGTCGATAGAATCAACAGGCACAATATCGCATATGACATGACAAGCGTCGAGAACAACAATGCAAAGGTATGGTATGCTGGCTTTGCCACAACCGGACTCTACAGGTCTGATGATTATGGGAATGCAGGGAGCTGGAACAAGGCCGACGATATCGATGCCAGCGTGCTTTATCAGGTCCAGACTGATCCCTCAGACGGACAGACAGTCTACCTGGCGACAAATGACGGGCTATACCATTCAGACCAAAAAGGGGAGAACCTGGCAGAGCTGGGCGACCTTCCCGGAGGGGCAGTCACATCTGTCCAGATAAATCCGCAGAATCCTGATGAGATATTCGCGCTACTCAAAGGAGTAGGGCTCTATAAATCAGAAGACAGAGGCGAGACATTCAGTCTCTTAAAAAACGTGAATGCCATACACGCATTCATGAATCCAGGCTATCCAGATACAATATATATAGTCGGACAGAGCTCTGCGGATGACACTATCGTTACACACGACGGCGGACAGACATGGAGGGCCGGTCCGCCGGAGGTCAACCCGTTCCCCGGTCTTGGAAGAGCCGGAAGCGGATGGAAGGAGAACCATTACGGCGCATTGTGCGGAATAGTCCCTAATCCAGAAGACCCTGATGAGGCTGTCAGCTACTGCAAGGCAAGCCTTTGGAAGACAAGAGACGGAGGCGATAGTTACGACGAGGCCTCCACGCTTTTTACTGGGTATGCTTGGGGGTGGAACAACGGAGGAGTCGCGTTTGATCATGATGATC
This sequence comes from uncultured Methanosarcinales archaeon, assembly GCA_964390375.1. Taxonomy (GTDB): domain Archaea; phylum Nanobdellota; class Nanobdellia; order Woesearchaeales; family DSVV01; genus CAYMIF01. The sequence goes on along the minus strand of CAYMIF010000038.1, from coordinate 7,731 downwards.
CTGATACTTTTGCGTTCTTCCTCTGCGATGTATCATCTGCAGTGACAGAGACTGGCGGAGACTGGTTCAACAGGGAAGCAGACAATATCTGGGGATTCATGGACACATACGGCACGTCATGGATAAACATACTACAGGGAGATTTTCAGCCTGGAAGCGATGTGATGGTCGCTGCAGCAGGCGGATATTTCGACAGGATACTGGTCAAATCCGAGAACCACGGAGATGACTGGCAGGCTGTAGATAGTGATGAGCAGAACTATTATTTTGTCGGATTCCATCCTGATGAGCCGAACATCGTATATGCCGGAGACAAGATCTCGACAGACGGGGGAAACTCCTTCTCAGACATCGGGACAATGCCGGACGGTGCGACTGACGCGCAGATATTCGAATACTGCTATTCTGATCCGGATATAGTATATGCCCTTAGCAGGAGCAAGGATGCGATATACAGGTCAGATGATAAGGGAGAAAGCTGGTCTATCTACAGTGATCCTGGATGGGACCTCTTCAAGTTCGACGGCGTGACCACAATCGCTCTTGAGCCGCATGAATGCGAAAGCGTGTTCACAGTATCGCAGGACGGCGACCTTGCTGAATTCAACGGCACTGACTGGAGAGAGACAGGGGTTCTTGACAATATAATTGGCATGGAGACAGCGAATTTCGTCAGAGGAGTGGCGCTTGACCCAAAGACTGAGGGAATCGTGTATGCTGGCACTTTCCTCGGCGGAATATCGACGGTCTGGAGATCAGAAGACGGAGGATATACATGGGAGGACATAAGCTACAACCTTCCAAGGACCGGCGCCTCAAGCATACAGGTCAACCCGCATACAGGAGAGCTGTTCAAAGGCGGAGGCACAGGCACCTGGATATTTCCTCCACCATATGACTCAACCGATCTTGTCTATGAAAAGGCAGAATCCATGCCCTCATGCCATGACGGCCTTATGAATGGACAGGAGACCGGTGTCGACAGCGGAGGGTGCGATAGCGCTGTTTGCGATGACCTCTCTGACTGCCCTGATTTCCCCTGCAAGACCAAGAGCTGCGAGTCAGGAGAATGCATCTACTCAAACAATGACGCAGGGGTGTGCCTGGGAACATGCAGGACATGCTCAAACGGATACTGCATCGAGGATGATGACAGCCTGTGCCCTGATAATCTTGTCTGCGAGGCAGGGGATTGCGTGGACATGTGCATATCAGAGAACGAGTTCAACCAGCACATATCTGAATGGAAACAGGGAAACCTGGGGATGAAGGAACTTGTTGAGATCATTCTTGGATGGATCGAATGCGGGAATCAGTAAAAAATAAAAAGGCATCTATGAATTATTGATCCTATGAAGGACATAATGCTGCAGGCAGCCATCATCTTTTCTATTATCTGTTTTTCTGCTTATGCTTCAGCTGCCAATGCTTATGGAGAATGGGAAAATGGCCCGCCAGATGATGAGAGTTATTTTCCTCTCGCTGTATGGCTGCAGAGCCCTTCGAATGCTGGTAAGTATCAGGATATAGGGATAAACACATTTGTCGGACTGTGGCAGGGACCGACTGAAAGCCAGCTGTCAACACTTGATTCAGCTGATATGCCGGTTATCGCATCACAGAACCAAGTAGGCCTGGATTCTGATAATAATCATGTTATACAGGCATGGATGCACGGCGATGAGCCAGACAATGCACAATGGAACTCGACAACCAGCTCATATGATCCCTGCATCTCTCCTGATACGCTAATAGATGACTATAATGAGATAAAAGCAAATGACAATACACGCCCGGTCTTTGTCAATTTCGGACAGGGAGTGGCAAATACAGACTGGCACGGAAGAGGGGCTTGCACAGGAGACACTGATTATTACTATGATGCAACAAAGTCTGCAGATATAATATCATATGATATCTATCCAGTGACCAATCCAGAAATCAACGGACAGCTAGAATATGTCGCTTATGGAGTATCAAACCTTATCAAATGGTCAAACGGAACAAAGATCGTCTGGAACTGCATAGAGACGACACATGTGGGATGCACTGATGCACTTCCTACACCAGAGCAGGTAAATACTGAAATCTGGATGTCAATAATCGCAGGCTCGCGAGGAATAATCTATTTTGTGCATGACACCTGCAGAACTGGAAATCCAGTCACATTCAGGGAAGACGGCATATTCAGGTATCCGGAAATAGTTGAGCAGGTGAACCTGACAAACAGAAGAATAACTGAACTTGCTCCTGTCCTAAACACAGAGAACAGGACATCTGTCTCGGTCCAGTCAGACATAGATGTTGCCATACTTGAAATCCCTTATAACGGATACATATATCTTTTCAGTGTCGCAATGGAAAATAATCCAGGAGAGGCGACCTTCAGTATGCCTGGTGTCATAAGCTATGCTGAAGTGCTCTATGAGGACAGGACAATATCAGTCGAAGATGAATTTTCTGACAACTTCAGTGGATATGACGTGCATATATACAGGATAAGCGAAACTGACAGCGAATGCGGAGACGGAGTAATACAGGGAATGGAGCAATGCGAAGGCGATGATATAGGGATATACGGAGACGGTACAGACAAATGCAGCGAGGTCGTTGGATTTGAATCTGGAGATATAGGATGCAATCCCAAAGGTGAATTAGATGAATGCCTCTTCGACTTCAGCAACTGTGTCCAAGCCAGCTGCATACCCATAACTACAGACGAACTGAATGACAAGATAACTGACTGGAAACAGGGAATCCTTGAGATGGATGAACTGGTAGACCAGATCATCCAATTCAAGATCGGCTGTTGATCAAAACAAAAGAATGCCCGGAACATTTTTCAGAAGCTCCAAAAGCATCATTCTTGATAGAGCTGCTAACAGTACCATTACTACTGCTAAAATAAGCCCGAGAGCCAATAGCCGGATGCTAGAGCTTGAATAGAAGATCGTGATTATGGTATAGTAGAAGGTTATGAAGAACATGACCAGAAGCACTCCAATGTTGAAATATCCTGTATAGAAAAGATGAGCATCAAGGAAAAAGAATATCTCTGCTGCAAAACCTATCGCAGTGAGGGCAAATGATATAGTCATGACCTTTGAAGATCTTTTGTCGACGAAAGCAAATCTCCTATAGTCTATCCATAGTTCAAGGAAATTCTTGATTATTATCGTGAATATGAAGGTCGCTGCAAGCCAGAATAAAGAATATATAGAGAAGAATGCAGAGTGAACAGAGGGATGTTTGCTATAGAAGTAAATCGATACAAAGCCAGTCGATAATATAACGATGACAAATGGTATCATAAGCCAACTCAGAATCGCATGGACAATGTGCTGAGTCTCCTCTTCGATCGGCTTAGGCCTTGGAGTCTTTGAAAAACCTGGCTCTGGCTCGTCATACCTGTGCTCCTGATCATCGAAGACGTACTCTCCTCTTGGGTCCCATGTCTTTGTGTCCATAACTAAACTATACAGGCAGCCTTAAATAAAAACTTTTCGAATGGGGGGCGCTGTCCCGAAAGTACCTTTTGTGTATATTATTAAATCCTATTGCGTTTTCACTTCGTGAAAACTCCATCTGGTCTCGAGAATATTTACTCCGCAAATATTCTCTCTCAAGACGCAGACGGATTTAATAATACTCAGGAAAAATTTCATTTTTCTGGTCGAATTTTTTCCAATCATATAATTAAATAAAAATTGGAAAAATTCATATACTAATCTATGACTTTCGGGACAGCGCCATATCAAGAAAAGATTTAAATATCAATATGCTTTATTTTACTTCAAGATGTCAGATTTGACTGAGCATTTGATCGGGAAATGGTGGAATGTTGACCCGATGCCGACCGCAAGAATCAGGTTCTGGGGGGATAATTCCGTCTCTATAGCAAGAACGCTTATAAAACCTAACCAGCCAGAGACCCAGAACTTCATCGAGATTTTCCAGTGCAAATATCAGGTGAACGGCAGCATGATCACTATTCAGACAATCCACAGATATAAAATATATGTTGACAGGGCTGCAAACAAAAACACTGTGATGGAGAAAGATGAAGAGCCTTTCTTTCCGTTCTGGGAGTCGACTGCGATATTTGCAAGCCCAATAAGCCTTACAATAAATGTGCAGGAGAATATGCTGACAATCGACAACAAACGATTCCAGCGGTCAAATGATGAATTTCTGATAGAATATGAACTGCCCTTCAATGAGTATTGAGTTCTAAGATAATTAAAAGAACATATAAAATAAGAAAGGAGGATATATAAAATATATATATTCAACCCAAAGGCTCAAGATATTCCTTTTTGTACATATAAGGACGGAGGGCTTTGGGAATCATGACCTTGCCATCCTTGGTCTGATTGTTCTCCAAGATGGCGACTAAGGCTCTGCTTGTTGCAATGACTGTGTTGTTCAGCGTATGGGCGAAGTACTTTTCCTTTCCATCGGTGATCTTTATGTTGAGCCTACGTGCCTGGGCTTCCTCCATGTTTGTCAAAGAACATATCTCTACGTACTCGTTTCTTCTCGGAGACCAGGCCTCTAAGTCACAGGACTTGGCCTTCAGGTCACCTAAATCCCCTGAACAGCACTCCAGCACACGGGTCGGAATCTCAAGCTGACGGAAAATCTGCTTTGAATGCTCTAGCATCTCGTCGTAGAACCTGTATGAGTCCTCTGGCTCGCATATCACTACCATCTCCTGCTTGTTGAACTGATGGGTGCGAAAAAGGCCTTTCTCGTCTATCCCGTGAGAGCCAATCTCCTTTCTAAAACACATAGAATAGGCTGTTATCTTTATAGGTATCTGCTCCTTTCTTATCGCAGTGTCAATGAACATCCCAATCGTCGGATGCTCTGAAGTCGCTATTAGATATAGGTCCTCGTCCTGGACCTTGTAGGACATCTGCTCTATCTCTGCGTTGGAATAGACACCAGTGAGGATGTTGTTTCTGATCATGAGCGGCGGCTCCATGTATGTGTAGCCCTGCCTGACCATGTAGTCACGTGAGAAGTTTATCAAGGCCATGTTGAGGAGGGCCAAGTCGCCCCTGAGATAATAGAAGCCGTTTCCTGAGGTCTTGGCTGATGTGTCGAAATCAACCAACCCCAAGGATTCAGCAATCTCGACATGCGACCTTACAGGGAAATCGAATTTCCTGGGCTCGCCTATGCGCTCACGCTCGACATTGTCTTTTTGGTCTTTTCCTATCGGAACTGACTCGTGGATGATGTTTGGGATCTGATATAGAAGATTCTTTATTTCTTCCTTGAGCTTGTTCTGCTTTTCCTCGATATCCTTGATCTTTCCTGGAATCTCCTTTGCCTCCTGGATCTTTTTTGATGCATCCTTCTTCTGCTTTTTCAACTGGTTTATCTCTGATGTTATACTGTTTCTGCTGTGGCGCAGCTCCTGGGACTGCTTGAGGAGCTCACGGTATTTTTCATCAGCCTTCTTTACCTGGTCGACCAGATGAAGCTTCTCTTGCTGGAACTTGTTCTCGATGTTCTTCTTAACAATCTCTGGATTCTCACGGATAAGCTTTATGTCTATCATTTTATGTTCTAGAGTAGGGTTTTAGTATTTAAATGTTGATGAAATTTTTTATTAGGAGACAAGGTAAAGAATGGGGTTAAATATTTGCTGCTTCTTGGGATTACCGTCTTGGCCATTTCACTGCGCCGATTTCCATCTGATAAATAATAAATCGGAATCTGTTCCGGGCAGACTAAAGTAAGAATCAGCTTCGTTTATAAAACCTGCCCAGGACGACGATAATCCCTATGACTGAGGCGGCTCCTCGACCAGAGCAATCGGCTCCTTGAGGTTGAGGGCGTTCATTATTATCTTGCCTATCTTGTTGGACTTCTTTACCTTGATCTCTGCCTTCTTGGATACCTTTGCTGTCAATAAGTAATCATCGCCGACAACTATGCTGACAGATGAGTTTATGTATCTCTGCGGAAGGTAAAATACAATGTTCTTGGTCATTATCTTGTAATCGAAGTCAATGCCCACTATCGGACCTATGGTGGAGGTGCGCTCTGCCAGATCCTTTACGTCGATGCTTATACCTAGCTTCTTCTCGAGCTCTGAGACGTTCTTGCCTGCTTTCCCGATGATCCTGGAGATATTCTCTTCAGGGACATAGACCACGCATCTTGTGTCTGATATTACCTCTACCTCGATCTCATTTGACAATGAAGAGAGCTGCTTTTCAATCTGACGCTTGGCAAGGAGCCAGGTGGGCTTGGAATGCTTCTCCTCTTCGACCGGGACTACGACTGTCTCCTCTCCATATGAGTACATCTCGTATTCGAGCTTTTTTGTCTCAAAGTCATTAACCACAACGACCGGCCTCGCCAAGTCTGACTCGGTCATGCCTGAAGGGACCTTGACCACGATGTTGAGGCTTAGGACCTTGTCCACGTTTCCGTCCTTTATGAAAATCACAGTGTCTATGACCTGCGGGATTATGCCTAATTCAATCCTTCCTACAAACCTTTGTATCGAGTCGATCGCTTTTGTCGCATGGACGACGCCGATAAAGCCTATGCCTGCAAGCCTAAGATCTGCAAACAGACGAAAGTCCTGGGTGTTTCGCATCTCATCGAAGAAAGTGTAGTCCGGACGCGAGAGGAGAAGTATGTCATGGATCTCCTGCGGGTCTCCATGGGATATCGCATACTGGGTGATTGTGTCTGGCAAGACCAGGTCCCTCGGTGCCTCGACAGTCTTCACAATCTTTCCCTTGCCTGCATAATACTCAGCAAGAGCTGCTGCGAAAGTAGACTTGCCCATTCCAGGAGATCCTGCTATCAGAACACCCTCTGCCTGCTCCTGGATGCGCTTGCTTAGGTTTTCTGTAAGGCTGTAGTCATCTAAACTGAGCTTTTTTACAGGCCGAACAGCTGTTATCTCCCATCCGTCTGAGAATGGAGGCTTTGTTATGACAATCCTGTATCTTTCCAGCTGGACTATTGTGGAGCCTGGCCTCTCGATCTCTATGAAGGCATTCCTGCGCAGCTTGGACTGCTCGATTATCTCACGCGCCAGGAGCTTTATGGTATTTTGGTCTGTCTGCTCTTTTTTAATCGGCTCGAATGTCCAATTACCCGGCCTTCCTTTCTTTGCAAATGGCTGCATATTTTCCCTTATGTGAACAGACATCGTATCAGGAGTAAAATATGAATCCAGAAGAAGAGGACGGTCATGGGAATCAGACTTGCAAAAAATCACCTCTATTCCCTTGGATTCAGCAATCTTTTCTGATATCTCATCCGAGGTCATGAAGACTGCGCCTTCATTGTAAGCCAGGTCTATTGCAGCGTGGTTTACCCAGCTGAAGTCCTTTGATAAGAGTTCTGATCTTCTAGGTCTTGCTCCGACAAATGAAAGCGAGAAACCATGCTTTTTTGACTGGTGCTTGAGTAACCTGAGCTCTTCGAGACCAAGATCTCCGGAGGTCTTGTTCGTGCTGGCCTCGTATGAGAGGAGAAATATCACTTCCTGAGGAATGAGAAGATTCTCTATCTTTATCTCGCCATCTTCTATCTTCTTTGTAATCAGACCTTCTATCAGAACAGTAGAGTCAGGCAGAAGCTTGTCAATATTTCTCATGGATTCTGGAAAGATGCAAGGGTTATTAAAGGTTTTGGGGGAGACAGTATCTCCGATTATATAAATGGATTCTCGCTGCATTTGGAAATAATAACAAC
>CAYMIF010000037.1:0-20342 GCA_964390375.1 uncultured Methanosarcinales archaeon | reverse complement strand
GAGAATATATATCTTTAGGCAATATTCTCAGTTGGGCTAAGCCAACCATTTATGGTTGGCGCACGCCCTACATGGCTGGTCTGCGGGCCAGAGCGTAGGGCCAGGCGGAACCGATGTGAAACATCGGTGAAGTAGGCTAGGATTTCATAATAGTCCGAGCTTTCAAAAGGTTTTTATATCAGTTCATGCATAAAAGTAGTCATGATAAAGGATATCCATAAACTGAAGAACTGCCCGGATTGCGGCTCAGACAACATATTCATCAATGAGAAGGCACAGCAGCTGATGTGCAGGCAGTGCGGGCTGATATTCGAGATCCTGGCAGCTGACATCGAGAAGAGATTCGAGAAAACCCATGACAAGGTCGTACTCGAGGGCAAAAAAGATAAGTTATCAGTGTCGAAAAACATAAAGAAGAAAAATAAGAAAACCAGTCCTGGTCGCAGATCAAAGACTGTCAAAAAAAATCAAAGACAAAAGACTGTCAAAAAAAATAAAAGCGGCAGCCTGAAGAAAAAAGCCAGCAGCAGGAAGACGAAAAAAGCCTCAAAAAAAACAACTAAGAAGACAGTCAACAGGAAATCAAAGAAAGCAAATATAAATAAATCAAGTGTTAAAAGCAAAAGAAAAACATTTTCAAGAAGAGGAGTTTTTGGCACAAAAAAAAAAGAAAAAATCCAAGAAACAGCGAAAAAACAAGAAAAACATCGGGTAAAGTGTTCTAAAAAACCAAAAAAACTAAAAACAAAAAACCAATTCTTAAAAAATCAAGGTAAAGGACTTCTATAAATCTAGATTCGTAGCCTAATGCTTGACTCTGTTATACATATTTCTCTATAGAAATATTTATTAATGATTTTAGACATGGGCTACTCTTAATAGTGTAGACAGTGTGGGATTATCATTCCGATGATAATATATGGGCGACAAAAGAACTTTTTTAGAGGACAGATTTGAGAATGCCAGACCAATTGAACCTGGCAAGATTGTTGTTACGTATCCAGGGACACAGGTCTTTTTTTCTTATGTAGATGGTCAGGCCTATGTCAATGCACCTGGCGATGTAGGCTATGCTTCTGTGAGGTTCAAGGATGCGAAGATTAAGCAGAAGTCAAACAATGGATTTGTTCCAGGGCTTGGCGGGCTTGCTGGTAACCGATTCGCAGATATAGTCAGGGATATGCAGAAAAAAAGGACAGATGATGGGTATATCTCAAAAGGGCCTTATTACTTCTTCTTTTCCCAGGATGAAGATGGGCGAAGATTTCTCACAATGCCTCATATGGAGCAGGAGATATTGCTTGCACGAAGAAGGATTGCAGGCGTCTGCGTCGATACCTACAGGAATAACGGCGGCGGCTTTCCGGTAGAACAAGTATATGATCAGCACATGGGCAGGCTCATGAGAGGAAGAAGGAAGCTTGTGGCTGACCGGGATAAGACAATAGATGCTGTTGTCGGAATCATGCCAGTTGTCAATGATGTCTATCTTCGGGCCAGAAGGAACATGAGGCAGCTTGCGCATTACTGATTTTTTTAACGCCAGTTGACGATGACATCGTCTGTACGTTCGTATGGCCTTATCTGTGAAACTTCTAATTCTGTAGTTATTCCTGACTTATAGGTCAATAGACCAAGCCATGCGATCATGGCAGCGTTGTCTACAAGGAACTGTCTGTTTGGGACATAGCATCTGGCATCCCTGTCCCTGCACATCTGCTTTGCCATCTGCTGAAGTCTCTTGTTGCAGGCGACCCCTCCTCCAAGCAACAGCTCTTCTTTTCCGCAGTGGGCCATCGCTCGCTCTGAGACTTCGCATAGCATTGCAAATACTGTCTCCTGTGCAGAGAATGCCAGGTCCTCTTTTGTGTATCTTTTCGATTCAATCTTCTGCTTGAGATTTGTGAGTATGCCGCCGAAAGATACATCCATCCCTTTTACAACATAAGGAAGCTCGACATAGTTTTTCCCTTTGGTCGAAAGCTCGTATATCTTCGGTCCTCCTGGGAAACCCAAGCCCAGCGCTCTTGCGAAATTGTCGAGGAAATTGCCTATGCCATTGTCCAGGGTCTCCCCGAATATCCTGTATTTTCCTGCTTCGTATGATATGACCTGGGTATTTGCTCCGGAAGCGTACAATAGAACAGGATCCCTGCAGTCAGGGAACAGCGCTCTTCCAATCTCAAGGTGGGCTATGCAGTGGTTCACGCCGACCAGGGGTTTTTTCAGGAGTATTGACAAGGCCCTTGCCAGGTTGGCTCCTATCCTGAGTGTATGGCCGAGGCCTGGACTTTGCGAGAATGCTATTATGTCTATGTCCTTTAGTCTGAGTCCTGCTTTCTTGAGTGAATCCTCAAGCACTGTATCAAATCTCTTCATGTGGTGCTCTGATGCTTTTGCCGGCACAATCCCCCCTGTCTTTGTTGTTAAGGATGCTTTCTCATTTGAATAAAGCTTTGCGTTGTCATCCATTATGCTTATCCCGAATGTATGAGCTGTAGATTCTATTCCAAGGCAGATTGTCATATTGTTATGAAAGAATTTTGGCAAATTTTATAAATGTGTATGTTATATAAATATATAGAAAATCTTGCAGCAATGCCCTGTGCAGGCAGTCTGTGATCGAGTGGGGAATATAAAGAGATTAGACGCACTTTCATTGATATATGTTTTTCAATAAAATGACCAAAAAAAATCTGGACAAGGACCTAGAAGAGATCAAAGAAGAGTTGCTGGCTTATATCCCTAATGTAGACATATCTGTTCTAGAAAAAGCATACGTAATCGCAAAAAAAGCGCATGAAGGCCAGAAGAGAAAATCCGGCAAGCCATATCTTGTGCATCCAATAGGTGTCGCTAAGCTTCTTTTGGAGATACGGGTCAGCTCAAATACGATAGTTGCGGCTCTTTTGCATGACGTAGTAGAGGAGTCTGGCCTGACCCAGGAGGATATAAAGCGGGAATTCGGCTCAGAGATAGAGTCCATTGTAGAGTCAGTGACGAAGCTGGACAAGATCGAGCGCGCGAATATCGAGAACTATAATGCAGAGAACCTTAGAAAGATCATCCTTGCGACAAGCAAGGACATACGGGTTATGCTGGTGAAGCTCGCTGACCGGCTGCACAATATGAGAAGCCTTGAGTATCTACCTCTGGAAAAACAGAAGAGGATCGCTTCTGAGACCATGCAGATCTATGCGCCTATAGCTCATAAGATAGGGATGTGGAGATGGGGGGCAGAGCTGGAAGACCTTTGTCTTAAATATCTGAAGCCAGAGGCATATGAATTCCTCAGAAAAAAGATCAACCAGAAGAAGACACAGCGGGAGAAGAAGGCAAAGGAGATCATAAAGCAGGTCAAGAAAAAACTGAAGGAGAACAATATCGAGGCAGATGTCTACGGCCGGGTCAAGCATTTCTTCTCCATCTATAGGAAGATGGTCAAGAGGAAGGTCGATTTCAATGAGATCTATGACCTGATCGCTATCCGGATCATCACGAAGACAATACCCGACTGCTATATAATACTCGGGCTGATACATGACCTTTTCAGGCCGATACCTGGAAGGGTGAAGGACTATATATCTGTTCCAAAAGCAAACGGATACCAAAGCATCCATACTACTGTTGTCGGCAGGCACGGAAAGATCCTGGAGTTTCAGATCCGGACAGAGAGGATGCACCAGTTCTGCGAGAATGGAGTCGCTGCGCACTGGAGATACCATGGAAAGGAGCGCGACAAGGTCTTTGACAAGAAGATCGGGTGGCTCAAGCAGATCCTGGAATGGCAGAAGAACTATGATGATGCCATGGATTTTATCGAGGATTTCAAGTTTGACCTGTTCGAGAACGAGATTGTTGTCTTCACTCCAAAGGGCGATCCGATATCTCTTCCAGAAGGCTCTACTCCTGTGGATTTTGCATATGCAATACATACAAACATCGGCAATACCTGCTCGCAGGCCATGGTCAACAATGTGAGCGTACCTCTCGATACCAAACTCTCGTCGGGTGACATAGTCAGCATAATCGTGTCAAAGAACTCTGTGCCTTCACGCAACTGGCTTAAGTTCGCCAAGACAAACCAGGCCAGAAACAAGATAAGGAACAAGCTTGGAATCTCTGCTGAGGCTGAGGGGAGAAGGGAAAGGCCTCAGAAGAAAAAGAATGCGAAGATTTCAGATGTCTCGCTTCGAAAGAAGCTGGATGTCGGCAAGGCTAAAGGCGCTGTCAAATTCTCGAAATGCTGCAACCCAGGCTATGGAGATGAGATCCGCGCTTTCAAAGCGAGGAACGGCAGGATAACTGTTCACAAGGCAGACTGCGACAACATACTGGCGCTTGATGATCAACGGGAACTTGATGTCTCTTGGATCAGTGAGGAGAAAAAGGACTTCCTGACAATACTTGTGAATGTCGTGGACAGGGTCGGCATGCTCGGCGAGATACTGAATGTGCTTGCGAAGAACAAGATAAACCTGTCCAGGATCAATTTCAAGCAAAGCAGCCAGAACAACGTCAAGATCACGCTGAAGATCAAGAACAACAAGAAGCTGGATAGAGCAGAGCTGTTCAAGATAATCAGGAAGGTCAAAGGCGTGAATTATATCGAAGAAGTGCGCTGAATCAATTAAAAAAAAGAAATTTTTATAAATCCCAGAAGCAATAATTCCTGGAACATGGCTAAAAAAGCGAAAAAACAGGTTCCCTTCAAAAAGGAAAGAGAAAGTGAGCAGAGCAATGAGAACGGTTTCTCTGTTCCAGTGCACAAGAGCGAGGAGGATGTGCTGCGCGAAGAACAAAAAGCGCTTCTTAATGAGCAGCACGCGCTTTTCAAGGATAAATACGAGCATCCTGTCAGATACTGGTGGAAGCATAACTACCGGTCGTTCATCTTCTTTGTTGTGCTGGTTGCTGTCATCACCAGTGTTGTCATCTATTTCAAGATGAAAGGGTATTGAGCCAAATATCAATAAAATTATTATAGTTGTTCTGTCATACCATGCTTCATGATAGTGCTGCTGACTGATTTCGGGTTCAATGAATACGTAGGCGCCATGAAGGCGGTGATATTATCCAGGAACCCTGATGAGAAGATAGTCGACCTGAGCCATACTGTAGGTCCGCAGAATGTTACAGAAGGCGCATGGGTGCTTTCACAGAACCATTCGTTTTTTCCGAAAGGCTCGGTGTTTTTGTGCGTCGTAGATCCTGGTGTCGGGACAACGAGGAAAATAATCACTGTCAGGACAAAGGACTATTGCTTTGTCGGGCCTGACAACGGCCTGATCTGGGAGGCTGTCGCAGGCAAGAAAACGGAGATCAGGATTGTTCCTGTGCCAAAAGACGCGAGCAGCACGTTCCATGGAAGGGATGTGATGGCTGGTGCTGCTGCCAGGGCAGCTATGGGTGGGTTTGATGCTCTTGGGAAGAAGACCGGTTCCATGGAGAAGCTTGACCTGAAACCCAAAGGCAGGCGGGGCATGGTGGTGCGGATCGATTCTTTTGGGAATGTCGTGACAAACATAAAACCGAAAAAGAACAAGAAAAGATACAAGGTCGAGCTGGGTGTGCTTAAGTTCGAGGTCCCTTTCCATCCTTCTTATGCCAAATCCGCAAAAGGCATCTTCTGTGTCGTCGGTTCCTGCGGCACTCTTGAGCTGTCAGTCCGCGACGCAAGCGCTCAAAAGGAGCTTGGTGTTTGCGTGGGCGAGGAGATCGGGCTACTGTAGAAGGCATAATTAGGGGATTTCTGGTGCCTATTTTTGTATGTCTGTGTGGTAAATTCTATATCATACATCGAACGGAAAGTATGTCATCTTCTTCTCTTCGCGGGCTATCACGAATTCGTAGTCTTCGATCATGCCTGTGAATTCAGTGCGGATCTGGTTCATGATACTCTCGAACTCATCGAATGATTTTGCCTGAAGCTCGACCTCGTAGTCCCGTCCGCCAATTGTGCGGTTGACATTGAGGATGTTTGGGTGCTGGGCGCAGAATGAGTCAAGCTCAGCCAGCCTGTCGGTGTTTCGCAGGTTAATGTAAGGCTTGTAGTAGCGGTATCCCAAGAATGAGACGTCAATCAGAGCCCTGTATCCCAGGATTATCCTGTCTTTCTCAAGCTTTTTAAGACGATTTCTTACCACCTGCGGACTGGTCCCTATCTCACCTGCGATCTTCAGCATCGGAAGCCTTGCCTTGTCTGATATCAGCCTGAGCAACCTGAAGTCCTTGTCATCGATTTTGATCGTTTCCTTGGATGCGCCGACCTGGGTTCCTGGCTCATCATTCTGCTTTTGGATTATGTATGACTTAGGGTACTGCATTATGTGGGTGTATATGACAATGAGCCTTCTTGAGACGTATTTTCGGTACTTCTTCATTATACTGTCCCAGTAATCATAGAAGTCAAGGACGTTTTTTACTGCCATCGCATAACCGACATCCCAGGGGCCCTCCAATGTGACCAGCCACCATACCTCCTTATCCTGCATGAGGTCCTCTTCCATCTCCTTTTGAAGCTTAGGGGTTATGTTGTGGAGCTTGAGATAGACCCTGATGCTTGTATAGCCGAGCCTTGAATAGTCGATGACTGTTGTGTATCCCAGGATGACCTTCTCCTGCTCAAGCTTTCTTATCCTGTAGTCCACGAACTGCTTTGACTTCTTTATACCCTTTGCTATCGCTGATGTCGAGATTCTTGCGTTCTTGTCAAGCTCAAATATGATCTTTCTGTCGTAATAGTCTATTTTCATTGTTATATTACTAAAAGATTACCCCATTGCTTGCAATGGGGATAACTTTTAGTAATGATTAAAAATTCCGGTGCGAAGCAAAAAATTCCCGAATACACCGTTGCTTGCAGCGGTGTAGTGAATTTTTAGGAATTTTTATTTTATTTAGTAAATAGTAAGTATTTGTTTATAAATATTTAGTTTTGTCAAAAAATAAGATGTTATATTTTAAGTATCTTTTATCACCACCATATAGTTATGAAAAAGAAAATACTCTTGATAGATCCTTATTTCAATGATGGCCTGAATGGCTTTCCTCTTGGGCTTGCGTATATAGCCGGAGCACTGAAAAAGGATTATGATGTGCGGGCGTTGGACCTGACCGCGCTTGTTAATATCGAACGCCTTGACTATGAGACTATATTGAGGCGCGAGGTCATGGACTTTGATCCTGACCTGGCAGGCATCACCTCGACATCTCCTTCGCATCTGACAGCTATCGATGCTGCGTGGATCACAAAGGAGACAAAGAACATACCTATCATAAAAGGAGGGCCGCACGAGACAGTATGCGGAGAGGAGACTGTCAGGACAAACCTTCCAATCGACTATTCTGTCATGGGCGAGGGAGAGGAGACGATAGTTGAGCTTGCTGATGCTATCCTGAATTCAGGGAGCGTCGATGGGATTTTGGGTATTGCTTATTTTGGGAACGGAAATGTTGTCAAGACCGGTCAGCGTCAGCCGATCTCTGACATCGATAATCTGCCTCTGCCTGCAAGGGAGCTTTTCTACCTGGACTCCAGGTTTGATAGGTATTACAGCGCATCTGTTTTCGGCCGAAGGAAGGCGACAACTGTCGCGACTTCCCGCGGATGCCCTTATTCCTGCAGCTTCTGCTCGGCCAAAGCGAACTGGGGCGGGCTGAGGCAGCGCAGTGTCGATAATGTCATGGATGAGCTGAAGATGCTCAGGAGCCTGGGATACTCCGGATTCATGTTTGAGGATGACATGAGCATCGCAGACAAGGGATGGTTCTTAGGGTTCGCAGGCAGAATCTCAACAGAACTGCCCGGCATCCAGTACACTCTGCAGACAAGGGTCGATCGGGTCGATGATGATATTGCCAGGGCGCTGTCTGAATCCGGCTGCAGGATGCTGTACTTTGGAATCGAGTCTGGTGTTCAGGAGATACTCGACCGCTGTAACAAGGGTATCACTGTCGGTGATGCAAAAGAGGCTTACTCTGTCCTCAGGAAACACCATGTGCAGAGCATGGCGTCGATACAGTTCGGGCTTCCTGGAGAGGATCTTGAGAATTACACTACTGTTCGTGAGACCATCAGGGTGCTCAATGAAGAGCTTTCGCCGGATCTTGTGGCTGTCTCCTATACAAGCCTGTATCCTGGATCTCCTATATCTATTTCTGCTGGTGTCGGTGCCTTTCATTACGAGCACTACATGAAGACACGGGCTGATGAGCAGATACATGACAAGACTGCACACGGCACATATGCTATTCATCCTGCCGGGCTGACTGACCAGAAGATAGGAGAGATAGAAGACATCTTAAATAGAGAGCTGAAGATCGTACGGTTCAGGCCGGGTCTCTTCTATAATGTATAGTGACCAATGTCATTAAAGCCATTTAAGAAGTGGATTTTTTAGCTGTTCTATGGTTGAGATAGAATGCAGAAAACCCGGACTCATGCTATTTGCAGGGCTTGTATTAGGCTCTGCCGGGCTTGTCAAGGCAGCAGGAAGCTATTTTTCAGACCCTTTTTCCGAGGCCAAGCGGTATTTTTCGATATTTGAGCATGAGGTCGGCCAGGAACTGGAACAGAGAAGGCATGATCCAGAATCAATAGAGACCCTGCTTGAGCTGGACAGAAGGATTGAATCCACGCTTTTTTTTGATCATGATCCGGAATATGAGCGCAACAGACAAATAGAGGATTTCATACTCGATGTCTACTCGGATGCATTCAAGAGAACTGCCAGACAGTTCGAATGGTATGTTGACCTGAAGCAGGGATTTCGGGATAGGTTCAGCGGTGATGATCATCCAGAAGACCCATCATATTCAGAAAAAGAGCCGAGTCCGCAGGATGCGGATAGCGTTTTTTCATTTGAAGAAAAAAAGATTGGTTTTCATGGTTCACTCTCAGGCGGAAGTCCTGAGGCTTCAGTCTCACTTGAGCTTGAGAGACTCAGGTTTTTCGATGCATATTTTCAGAAAGGCGAGATAGAGGTAGGGAACAATATCTTTTCTGCCTGCCTTCGCAGGGCAGTGTCTGACTACATATTCGAGATCGGCTACAGCATCGAGGATTTTGAATCACCTGAAGAAGAGGTTAAGCTAGGGATGAGCTTTAGGGTTGATGATCATTCCAGGATTAATCTTTCAGCTGGATACATGGACAGGCATGATGACGAGAGAATGGAGTATGTATTGCTGGGCTATTGCGCTTTAAGATAGTTTCGGATTTTTCAGGCTAGTAAGAAATCCTTGGCCTATTCTTTGATAAGTCTTTTAAATGATAATAGCTTTTCTGGTCTCATGACTGATGCAAAAAGGATCATCGGATATCATGATTTTGTAATGGGCCAGCTAAGGCAGAGGCTGGGAAGCCTTCCTGAGCAGGGGCATGGAGGAACTTACAGGGTAAAGAACGACGGCTCGGGCTCAGATGCTGTTCGGCTCTATTCAGGGATAGGGTTGTCTACCCTGGACAACAACCTTGAATGGGGTGCGCGCAGAGACATCATCACAGATGGCGAGGTGGTACCTTCTATGGAGGGAACGGATGATATGACTGTCGAAGACTTTGTCCTGGCAGCCATGGAGCTGGAATATCCCAGGATTGTGCTGGAGCCTTTCAAGCTTTATATGGTTCATACTGAATCTTTCGGACATGGCCAGACTGGCAGGGGGAGATGGGAGATCGCAAGCGAGAACATGGTGAATGTGACTTATGAAGAGAGGAGGGATTTTTCAAGATGCCCGACCCTTTCGGATTACCCATCACTCAAAGGGGAGCCGATCGGAACTGCAGCAATTGCCATGATCGATCATCTGTTTGGGATGTATGAAAAGATGGATGCTCTTAGGTCTTCAGAACAAAAAAGATAATTAAAAAAAATCATTTCTTTGCTGGTTTCTTCTTCTTCGTCGCAGGTTCTTTTTTCTCTGCTTTTTTTGGCGTCATCGCAGATAGTCTTCCTGATGCCTCAGCAATCACCAATGTTATGAACGGCAATGTGACCAAAGTTCCTATCCTGGTCAGGCCGCCGATAGCATTTATTGCAAAGACTATCAAAAACAGCATCACAGAGAACGCGAAATGCTGTTTTGCGATATCCCAGCTTCTTCCTAGAGAGCCGATGACTCCTCTTTTCTCAGTGAGTGCGATCGGAACAGTGAACTGCCACAGGACCATGAGAAGAAGTCCAGGGATTACGAGCAGCACAAGGCCGGCAAGTATCGCCAGTCCTGCAAGGACAGCAATTCCCAGGCTCAGCCAGAAATGGTTGAAGCCGTTGAACACGTCTGAGACCTTGACCTTTTTTCCTTTCATAAGATCCAGGCACATCATGTACAGGCCGAACATGAGCGGCGGCGCTGTGATTATGAATATGCCAAGCAGCATCGCGATCAGTGCCGCGAGAATGAGCGAAACGTAATTCTTCTTGAATATATCCCAGCTCTTCTTGAATATATCATTGATCATTGATTCGATTGTCATTAAAATCACCCCAGAATAGTGGAAGGGATGGAGCTTTTAAATCTTTCGGAATTCAATGATTCGGATAGAATGAGTGTTGTAGAGAAATAGGGAACTCCTCACCCGTGGAGGTAGATTTTTTGTCCCTTTTTTCATATCTTATCCTCAGCTTAATCTAATAATTATGCTTAAATATAATCTTTTCCAGATACATATCTTTTTTAGATTTATCGTACGAGAAAATGATCCTTAGCTTTTTTTATGCGAATCCTGCAACTGCCGCTCAAATCATAATGAAGCTGCTTATATCTTGTAGGGTCCTGACTTGCTTCAGAAATCTTTTTCTTGATCTTTATCTAAATATATTTATCAAGTTTTTTTTAAGTCTTTTGAGAAATCTTTTGTCGGAAGTATCTTATAGATCATTCCAATCATCGAATTCTCTATTTTTTATCTGTTTTTTGGACTTTTTATAAGATTCCATGAACTCTTTGTCTGACATCATCTCAATAGAATCTATGATTGAGTCAAATTCTTTCTTCACTCGAACTAAATCCTTAATTGCATCCTTTCGTATGCTAATTGTGCTTTTAATTTTGTTTTTCCTTCCTTTTTTTCGATATGGGAATACTTCTATATATAAAAATTGTTATGTCTATATTGGAAATTATAGAAAAAATTCCCCATTAGCGGAATGCGAAAAAAATTCCCAATATGCGGAAGTCTCTCTTTATTTCTTTTCAAGAAATTCCTCTCGAGTCATCTGAAGATCATGCTTGATTATCTTGTTTAATAATCCCCTATCAAGCTTTTCTCCAGGATGGTTTGGGATTACTGTTGTCCTTCCATCAGGATGCTCGAAGAACATATGGCTTCCCTTCTGTCTTTTACAGATGAATCCATGTTTAATAAGAATCTTGATTAATTCAATTGCTGTTAATTGTGGTAGTTTTGACATTATATCTCAACATCTATCTGCTGTAATCCTAAGAATCTAGTATTAACTTGTTCATGCTTTGCTTCGAGATAGAGTTCGATTGCTTCTTTGGTTCGCTTGATTAGTTCATCCTGTGTCTTTGCCTGGCTTCGGCATCCGGGAAGCCCGATCACTTCGGAGATTAGGTATCCATCAACGCCTTGTTCAATTAAGATTGTGAACTTTTTTTTCATGATTCTATAGGATCGGGAAGATTGTTTAAATAATTTGTGCAAATAGTCTGTTTTGGTATTGGGTTGGTCGATATTCATTTTTGCAATATCAAGAATCTATGATGAAATTGATAAAGATTGCTGCTCAGAATCGGGAAGATTTTTAGGATTTCTGGAAGAATAATGTATGTTCTTGAAAAAAAAATCCTCGCTTCGGGAGCGTGACATTTTTTCCCTTTTTTTCATATCTCATCCTCGGCTTAATCTAATAATTATGCCTGAATTCATTCTTTTCTATATTGCTTTTTGAGCTTTTTTACCAGGTGTTGTAAGAGTAAACTCCCCACCCGCGGACTTGAACCACGAACCTTTCGGTATCAGCTGATCGTGTATCATCATAGCCAGAAACGGCACATCAACACGACGTCTACAGCCGAACGCTCTAGCCATTGAGCTAGGTGGGGTTTTGGCTGGAACTGAAAGATTTGACTGTCCTATTTAAATGTTTTGTTGGTTTTTTAAAACCTTTCGAAAAGCTTATAAATTCCCAGCCCAAACCCTGATTGAATCAGGTGAACAAACTAAATGGTAATGTTTTCAGACATAGTGATCTTGGTTATATTGCTTGGTCTTTCAGGGTTTTTCTCAGGCTCTGAAGTCGCGCTTCTCAGCATCTCAAAAGTACGTGTCAGGCGCATGGTCGAGAATGGCAGGACTTCTTCAAGATACATAAAAAAGCTCAAAGACAATCCGCAGAAGATGCTTGCGACTATCCTCATCGGAAATAACCTGGTGAATATCGCAGCGTCCTCGTTCATGACCGCGATCATGATTGACCTGTTCGACAGCTATGCTATCGGTATCGCGACAGGAATCATGACACTGCTTGTGCTTGTGTTCGGCGAGATCACTCCAAAATCAATCGCTGCGCACAATACTGAGCTTATCTGCCAGGTCGTGTCGCCTTTCATCTATTTCCTGTCGATTGTCCTCTCGCCAGTTGTGCTTGCGCTTGACAAAGGGCTTAATTTGGTCCTGAACGCTTTTGGGCTGAAGAAGAAAAAGAAGACAGTGACTGAAGAAGACATACTGATGATGGTCAGGACTGCTGAAGAAGAAGGGTCTATCAAGAAAGTCGAGAAGAACATGATCGGAAATGTCCTTAGGCTTGATGATACCACATGCAAGGACATCGTGACGCCGAGCACTGACCTTGTCATGATCGAAGCTGATGCCACGATCGCTCAGACAGCAGAAGTGATGCTTGAAAAGAAGTTCTCCAGGCTTCCGGTATTTGACCAGCATCACGACAATATCGTCGGCATCGTCTACATGAAGGACCTGATCACGTACTATGGAAACAAGGACAAGATGAAGGTCGCAAAGCTCATGAGAAAGCCGTTCATAATACCTGAGACAAAGAAGGTCAGTGTTCTTCTCAGGCAGTTTCAAAAAAGGCACGAGCAGATGGCGATTGTCGTGGATGAGCACGGCGCGGTCGAGGGAATAGTGACTCTTGAGGATGTGCTGGAGGAGATTGTCGGCGAGATCATGGACGAGAACGAACTTCTCGAGAAGTGCATAATCAAGATCGGACGCGACAGCTGGAGGGTTTCAGGCAAGGCTGAGATAGCTGAAGTCAATCTTGAGCTGGGGATGGAACTCAGGAACCATGAATATGATACTTTCAGCGGATTTCTTCTTTGGAAGCACGGCCAGGTCCCTTCACTCGGTGACATGATCAAGCATAAGGATTTTGAGATAACTATCAGGAAAATCGACGGCAACAGGGTGGCAGAGGCAGTGGTGAGAAAAGTAAAGAGCAAAGAGAAAGCCGAATGAGCTGCGTGCATAAAAAGCTTTATAAACATCTCCTTTTTTGTGAGACTAATATTGTTCTATGACAAGCCGCGGTGGCACAATCTGGTACTGCGCAAGACTGGAAATCTTGTTCCCTTCGGGGTATCCCGGTTCAAATCCGGGCCGCGGCGCTTTCTTATAATAAATTATCAATGAAATCATCCTAACCGGATTTGAACATGCTCGTGAATCAGAGATTCACGGCACCGATAAATCGGAATCCGGGCCGCGGCGTTTTATTACTTCTATTTAACGCCGGTCTTGGTGTGAAGGAATATGATGTATTAGTTCACACTGTGTTATAAAGCAGGTCATGCTTTCTGTATGTGTGAGAATGAAACTAGATTTGTATGCGAACAGGAGAGATTATTCGGTTGAGGAGAGGCGGATTGCTGGGGATGGGATTTTGGTTTGTAATAAAAAGTTGATATTGCGTTATAATGAGGAGAGATTGGCTGCGAATATCAATCCTTCAACTGTGATGAAGCGGTCAGGGCAATTGCGGAAGATTGCCCGGATATTGGGGAAGGACTTTCGGAAGTGTTCTCGTTCTGATGTTCAGCGGTTGATGAGGGTGGTTAGTTCGGGTCGGTTGAGGTGTGATAACCTGGCTTTGTATCATGGGAAGGAATCAGCTGATAAGATGCTGTCAGAGGAGACGAAGAAGGACTATTGGAGGATGATTAAGTGCTTTTTTAGGTATCTTAAGATGGAAGGGGTATTGGATATCCAGAAGCCTCATTTTAGGTCTTATAAGCGGTTTGACGGTATAATAACCGAAGAACACGTTCTAAAGGCTGTAGAAAAAACGATTTCTGTAAGAGATAAAGCTCTCTTATGGGTTCTTCATGAGACTGGAGCACGCGTTGGAGAGCTTCTGAACATGCGTGTACAGGATGTTGAGAGAAATGGTCATGGAGCTAAGGTTTTGCTTGATGGAAAGACCGGTCCTCGGAAGGTGATGGTGGTGAAGTCTGTGCCTTATTTGTTTAGGTGGCTTGAGATGCATCCTTTGGGGTATGATAAGACGATGTTTGTTTGGCTTGCGGATAGGTCGAATGATGTTTTGGGTAGAGCTGGAGTTTGTCAGATTATCAAGAGAGCTTTTGGCAGAGCTGGATTAGGGCATTTGCAACTGAATCCTCATTTTTTCAGGCATTCCAGAGCTACAATCATGGCTCCTCATCTGACTGAAGCGATGATGTGCAAGTATTTTGGCTGGAGGATCGGTTCTAAGATGCCAGGGATATATGTCCATGTGACTCAGGAGGATGTTGATAATGCGCTCTGCGAGATGTATGGTTTTGAGAAGTCGAAAGGAGTGATTCAAGAGAATCTGCCTCGGTGCTGTCCGGTGTGCAAGCAGGAGAATCCTTCTCAGGCATCGTTTTGTTGGAATTGTGGAAGCAGCTTTTCGGTGGCTGAAGGCATGAGTGCTGATGAGCGGTATGAGAAGGAGATGGGTAAGACAATGGAGCTACTGGAGAAGGTAATGGCGAATCCAGTGTTGATGGAGCGGTTTGTGGAATGGCGGAGGGGGAAGAATCAACCCTTGAAAAGTTGATAATTTACTTTATTTGAATCTAATTCCTTACATATCGGTTTGATGTGCCTTTTTCCAATTATAACCAATATTTTATTACCTTTTTTTTCATGCAATTTGGTTCTTATTTGTTCAATAAAGTAGTTGTTTCTGATGTGATTTGTTCTGAATAAAAAATATCCTAGATAGAAAATCTGAGTTAAAAAGAATGTGCAAGATAGGACTAAAATTATCCAAACATCGTTGAAACTTTTATTCAAAATACTGAATGTACCGATAAAAAGAACCAAATAAACTAGATGATTATACCAATTAACAAATTTTGAGATAAGGCTTTTCTCACTCAGGTCAATGTAAATATGCTCAATATCCTTCTTTTTTGATAATATTTCTCCAGTACCAATATCCTGTCCCCACTTGTCTAATATAGACTTCCATACCAGAATATCAATCCAAAGGAAAGGTTCTTTTTTCCAGTCTTGAAAAGGAATAGTTTTATCGATTCCTTCAGATAATATAACATCAAAATTACCTTTACTGACCAAATCAGTTATGATTTTCTTGGATTTTTTCGAAAGATGGTGAGTTCCTAAAATGTGTAATTCTGACATTTTGAGGAGAAATATGAGAATCTATAAAAATTTGATTAGATTTCTCATGTCTATGAAAAAATCTGAGATAAATTTTATAGGTAAGATATTACTAGGAATATTTGGTATTACAAATATCATACCTAGCCGATATAGTATTTATGATGAATATCTTATTCCTTTCATTGAATCGAATCTTGATACATCAAATGTATTCTTTCTAGGAATTAAACTTGGTATTTTCATTTTCAAATTATTAAGAATTATTATTCTCGTACTTACGATTTTGCTTTTTTATGATGCGTTCAAGTACGGCGTTCGATACAATGTATTTGGATTGAGAGATATTTTCTATGAAAGAAGGTAGGTTCTTATAATAATATTTATAAGAAGCTTCATAATGCAAGATTAAAAGGGTCTCTTTTAATCTGACAGCCTGCATCTTTTTTATGCGATAATTACAGGCTTTCATCCATGGAAACACCCTTAGTTGGGCTGATTCTTATTAAAAAGGCGGGGTTTTATTAAGAATGAAGGGAAGTAAAATAGTTCATGTCAAGATAATACCTAATTTATTTTTCGTTTATGTGGAATTAATAAGTTGAACTCAGCATTTGCTTTGTACCATTTATGGAGGGTTTTATATTTTGTTTCTTCAGAATCAAATTGGTCTTTTTTAAACCATCCAAGTAGCCGTCCATTTGAGGATATACAGAAAGTTACAAGTATTCCTTGTAACAAACTAGCATCCTTTTTTGCTTTAAAGAATTGAATCTTTGAGGAACCATCAGTATTTAGATTATTAAGGTTGGTAATTATGTTTTCAATTTCATCAATTTGAGGCAATCCTGGGTCTCCTGAAAAAGTCTCTTCCGATACTGAAATCTCTTTTGGTATTCCTAACTCTTTAATTTTCTTTGTGATATCTGGGTCAAATCTTATAGCATATATTGATTGATGATGCTTTTTTTGTACAAAATCTTTCATTTTTTTATGAAAGTTTCCTTGTTGGATAGTAGAATTACTAGGAATACAACTTGAAAAAATATATG
Source organism: uncultured Methanosarcinales archaeon (assembly GCA_964390375.1). Classification (GTDB taxonomy): domain Archaea; phylum Nanobdellota; class Nanobdellia; order Woesearchaeales; family DSVV01; genus CAYMIF01. Next base: position 3,689 of record CAYMIF010000037.1, on the reverse strand, counting down.
CTAATTTGTTTACAATTTTTGGAGTTGAACAAAATACAGTTATTTCAATTATTTCAAGATTATTTTTGTTTTCTTTTCTGAACCAAACATTAATTTTATTGATGTTTGGATAGATTATCTTAAAAGGAGAATCAGTAATTTCAATACATTTATTTGATGATTTATTTTGATATACTGCTTGATATTCTGTATCATTAATTTTCTTCAAGCTTAAAAATCTATTTGAGCTTTTAATTTTAACTATCTTTTCTATCTCTTTGATAAAATTGTCAAAGTCGAATCCCAAAATTTTAAATTGAGTGATAGCTCCGATATCTGTGAATCCTCCAGTATCCTCTCTACCTACTATTTCTATATCTTCATTTAATAATTCAAGAATCTGTTTTTGAGTTTTACTTAAGTAAAATACCGATGTAACTAAAAACTTATCTCTTGTTTTAGGATTGAGAGTAATATTAAGAATTAGATGTTTCTGGAAATCTTCAAGCATTTCTTTAATATCTTGTGTTGTAAGTTGTTTTTTATCAATGATTTTTCCGATTCTATCAATGTTTTCTGATGTTAATAACTCGCCCTCATTAATCAATACATCACTCACTGATTTTAATATTTCATCTTGTGAAAATATTTCTTTGAGAAGTAATGGGGGGTTTTCTAATATCTTGTTATATCGGTGGCTTTCTTTTGACATATCATTGAATACTATATCAAGAATTTCATCCAAGTCATTCTCTGATAGCAATTCCCATCCTTTTTTTCCTATTACTTTTATTAGGAAGATTCCAATGGTTTTTAGCATTTTAATTGTCCACTCATGGCTTTGTGTAAAACAGAGTCATTTAGATTTTTAACTTTAGTTTTTAAACTTTTTTGTTCATGAGTAATTTTATTAAAAGAATTAACAAGAAGAGTAAATTTTTCTTGATTCTCTTTAGATGGTATGGGGATATCAAAATTACCAATCTGTGAGAAATTTAGTGCTTGTCTTGTCGCTCCAGCATTACGTTTCCATATATAATCTTGCATTTTTTTACTTGATAAAAAAAAATTAAGATATGTCGGAGTAATTTCAACATCTTTTTTTAATCTTATAATACATACATGTTGGTTGACATTTGCTTTATTATCTTCACCAAAATATATTGCAGTTCGACCAATTGAAGCACCAGTAATGTTCAATAAAACATCATTTTTTTTAACCCATGTTCTTCTCATTTTGGAGTGATTTTTTCAGAGATGTATAATTTTTGGTGTTCGCTAAATTTATTCATTAATACATTTTGACTGCGAATAAATAATATTTCTCCTTCAGTTTTATAATTTTTCTTTCCTCCTTTAGGTGTAGAACCGCTAGATATCAACGAACACAAATCACTTAATTTTTTTGTTTTTTGTTTTTTATTAAAAAACCATGCATAAAAAATTGAATTTAAAAAATTCTTTAACTTTTTATCTACTTCATTTTTCTTTGTTTTAAGAACTTCAATACGATCGAGAACTGCTACTATCTTTTTTTGTTCGGTTAGGGAGGGAACTATTATTTGATGATTTCTTAGTATTGTTAAATTAATATTATCTTGAGTTGCATGACTTTTTTTTGCAACTATTTTTTTCTTTTCAGATTTGAGACAATAATAAAGGTATTTTGTATCAATAATTGAATTGTCAGGAATAATTCCAGCAATTGCTTGGTTTGAACTTGCATCGATATTTAATATTGATATGGCTCCTAAAGTTGCAAAAATTGAATAAACGATTGTTCCTTTAGGAAAAATTTTCGCAGATGAGTTTTCTAAACCCGCGTTTGTAATTTTCTCATCTGTTTTATTTGTATAAGTATCCTTTAAATCAGATATCTTTAACCATGGTATATTTCCATCAATCCAATAGTCTTTTTCCTGACGAGATGGTGTGCCCCCAGCTTTTATCGAAATTGTAACTTCTGACAATTTTTTAAGCTTGTAATTCATTTTATCATATCTCCTAGTTTTTTGAGTTCATTGATGATGTCTTTTTCTGATTTCAACACTTCATTGATAATTTTGATTGGATTTTCATATTGAATTTCCTCATATTCAATCTTCATATAACGAGAAAATGATAAGATATAATCATTCAATTTTATATCTTCTAAGTTTACAATTATACTATTTTGAGAAATCTTCTTTGTTTTGTACATTTCAACAATTTTCGGTATATCTCCTTTACCATCGATTTTATCCCTTTTATCATCTAAGGTATAACCATCGGACTTCATATCATAAAACCATACTTTCTCTGTTTTCCCTCCTTTGGTAAATACTAATATTGCAGTTCCAACACCAGAATATGGTTTAAAAACCCCAGAAGGCATAGATATTACTGCATCTAATTGACAATTTTCAAGAAGCATCTTCCTAATCTCCTTATGAGCATTTGAAGAACCAAATAAAACACCATTTGGTACAATAACAGCTGCTTTCCCACCCATCTCAAGCTGTTTATAGAACAACTCAAGAAACAATAACTCTGTCTTTGTTGTTTTCAGCTTAAATGAATCATTGATGTCATCCTTATCAATACTTCCTGTAAATGGAGGATTTGCTAAGACTACATTATATTCAGCCTTAATCTCGTTTCGTTTAGATAATGAATCAAGATAATCAACATGTGGCTTTTTAATTCCATGAAGAATCATGTTCATGAGTCCTATCCTTACCATTGTTGTATCAAAATCATATCCGAAAAATGTATCTTCCCAGAGTTTTTTCCAGTGTTCTGGATTTGTTATCTTACTTCCAATTGCTCCATGAATTTCTCCATCATCATCTATCTTTAGTTGGTCTTTTGGGGTGTATTTTGCTAAAATGTGTTCGTATGCATTGATTAGAAAACCACCAGAACCACATGCTGGATCGCATATTCTGTCATTTATATCAGGATCGACAAGCTTTACCATCATTCGAATAATATGCCTTGGTGTTCGAAATTGACCGTTTTTTCCAGAGGTTTTTAATTCTGAGAGAAGATATTCGTATATATCTCCCTGAGTATCAATGTTTCGCATAGATATATTTAACTCATCAATCAATGCAACAGCTTCTTGAAGCAAAGATGCTTTTGGGATTAAAAAAACTGCATCTTTCATATGCTCTGCAAAAAATGTGTTCTCGCCATTGTGTAATGTTTTTATGAAAGGGAACACAACCTCTCTCACATGGGCGAGCATTTCATCGCCAGGTAAATGTTTCCATTCAGACCATTTGCATGACTTCTTATTGAACTCGTTGTTTCCTATCTTAAATGTGCCTTCGAATAGTGATTGATAACCGCCCTTTTGACCTGCGTGCCTTTTTACTAACTTGTTGTCTTGGTCTTCTATTCTTTTCATAAATATGAGATAAGACATCTGTTCGATGGCAGTTAGAGGATTAGCGATTCCTCCACTCCAAAATTTGTCCCATAAAGCGTTAATTTTTGATTTAAGTTCTGCTGCTAACATTCTTTCTCACCTTGTATTTTAAGATTTTTTTTGGTATACGAGATTTTTTTGAGATTTTTTCATCAATTTTATCTCGTTCACTTACTGCTTTTTCTAAAGCTTTCTTCATGTTGTTGATAAAAGAGACAGTTACATTTTCAGCTAGGGGTTGAACCCGAGTTTGGTTAGTAAAGTTTAAGTAGCTGAAATTTCAAAGGAGATTTGGTGA